>JAJYKO010000038.1 GCA_021788565.1 Chloroflexota bacterium | reverse complement strand
ATCACCCGTTTGGACAGCGTCCCGTTTGGGATCGCGGTCAACCGTGACGGCAAACGGTTCTACGACGAAGGCGAGGACTACTGGCCGAAGCGATACGCGATTTGGGGCGGCCTGATTGCCCGGCAGCCTGACCAGATCGCCTACTCGATCTTCGACTCGATGGCGATCGACAAGTTCATGCCATCGCTGTATCCACCGGTCGAGGGCGACTCGGTGGCCGAAGTGTGCGCGCAGCTCGACCTCAGTCAGAAGGCGACCGACGCCACGTTGGAGACGGTTGCCCAATACAACCGGGCGACCCGCCCAGGCACCTTCGACCCGGCGACACTCGATGGCTGCACCACCGAAGGGCTCGAGCCGCCCAAGAGTCACTGGGCGGTGCCGATCGAGACACCCCCATTTTACGCCTATCCGCTTCGGCCCGGCATCACCTTTACCTACCGAGGGGTAACGGTCGACGAGAACGCCCGGGTAATTATGCAGGATGGGCGGCCGTCCTCGAACATCTTCGCGGCAGGAGAGGTGATGGCCGGCAACATCCTCGGGCGCGGCTATCTGGCTGGCTTCGGGCTGACTATTGGGAACGTATTCGGGCGGATCGCGGGGAGGGAGGCGGCGAAGCATGCCGGCGCTTGATTTGATCCGAGAGGCCGAACGGCAAATGGTGATATGCAACGCCTGTCGCTACTGCGAGGGCTACTGTGCGGTCTTTCCCGCGATGGAGCTGCGCCGGACGTTCTCGAAGGCCGACCTGATTTACCTGTCTAACCTCTGCTTTGACTGCCGTGACTGCTACTACGCGTGCCAGTTTGCGCCGCCACACGAGTTCAAGGTCAACGTGCCGCAGGTCTTTGCTCAGGTCCGCCGCGAGACCTACCGCGACTACAGCTGGCCAGGCATGCTGAGAGGGCTGTTTCGCCAGAACGAGCGCGCGGTTGCCTGGATCACGGTCGTGAGTACTGTCCTCATCATGGCGCTGGTGCTGCTGTTCCAGGGATCGGCCATCCTGTTCGGTACCCACATCGGCGAGGGTGCCTTCTACCGCGTGATCCCCTACGTCGCGATGGTGATTCCGCCCTCGATCGTAGCGGTTTACGTGATTTGGGTCTTTACACGAGGCGCAGGCCGCTTCTGGAAAGACACCCACAGCGGCCTGGTTGACGCCCTCGACATCGGCGCCTTCCTGCGGGGGACTCGCGACGTTTTCACTCTGCGCTACCTCGGTGGCGGCGAATCTGGTGGATGCAACTACCCGGATGCTAGCTTCTCCGAAGCACGGCGCTGGTTCCACCACCTGACCTTCTACGGGTTCTTGCTCGACCTGGCTGCGACCACCGTCGCGGGGATTTATGACCACTTCCTTGGCTGGCCAGCGCCATATCCTCTTCTGAGCTGGCCGGTGGGGCTCGGGACCGTGGGCGGTCTGATGCTGCTAGCCGGCACGGGAGGACTGCTGTATCTGAAGTGGCATAGCGACCTGGCCCCGGCCGCGATGGAGACACGCCGTATGGACGTGGCTTTCCTCTGGCTGCTACTGCTGACCGGTCTGACGGGCTTGTTACTGCTGACCTTGCGCGAGACTCCAGCCATGGGGATGCTGCTGGTAGTGCACCTTGGTTTCGTCGCGGGGATCTTCGTCACTGCGCCTTATGGCAAGTTCGCCCACGTAATCTACCGCTACGCGGCGCTGATCCGTAATTCAATTGAGCAAGCGCAGACCGGTCGTCCGGGCGCCGAGCACTAATTTGTGGCGACGCGGGCAGCCGTTGTCCAGCCGCCGCTGACGAGTCCCCCCGACGCCCAAGAAGACCCGAGGGCGAAGGCTGGCTAATTGTCCTCGGCCTTTTGTAGGCCGGCCAGATTCTCCAGCCTCAGCAGTATCGAAGAGAAATCCAAGTCTCCCATGCCGTCCTGGGCAACCGACCTGATGAAGTCGCGCACGACCTTGCTAGCGGGCAGTTCGACGCCGACTTCCCCTGCCGTGGCCAGTGCCAGGTCGAGATCCTTCAATAGCGTTCTGGTCGTTGCGGCAGGGCTGAAGTCTCGCGCGAGCATGGCGGCGGTCTTAAGCTTGATTATCGGCGACGTGGCCACGCACCCAACGAACACCTCAGCGGCTTTTGCTGGGTCGATGCCAGACTTTTCGATCAGGCAATAGGCCTCGGCCAGCGCTTGAGCCTCCGACGCAACCATCAGGTTCACGGCGAGTTTAACGTACCTGGCCGCCTCGCCCGGCCCCAGGTAGAAGCTGGCCTGACCGAGAACTGCCAGGTATGGCGCCGCGGCTTCGAACACTTCCCGAGGACCGGACGCGATTACGGTAAGGGTGCCACTTTCCACGTGTACCGTGGTCCCGCTCACCGGGCACCGCAGGAATCCCACGCCAAGCCTCTCGGCCGCCTCGGCGACGACCGCAGACTGGGCGGGGGCGACGGTACTCACATCGGCCACGATCCTTGGCGGCGGTTCGGCTGTCAGCAGTCCCGCCGGGCCGAGGCACGCCTCCATGAGCGCCGACGCATCCGGCACACTGGTGAATGCGATGTCCGCTCCCGTCCCGGCGTCCGCTGCGCTCCTCGCTACCCTGATGCCCCTTTCGGCCAGTGGATCGGTTCTCTTGGGCGCCACGTCGTAGACTACCAACTCGTGGCCGGCATCCTGAAGGCGCATCGCCACCCGCGAGCCCATCGCTCCAGTCCCAACTACTGCTACCAACCCCATCTACTAGCCTCCGAATCGGAGTGCTTAGACAGCGGAGCCGACGATTCGTTGGAGGACGCTCTCCAGGTGCCCTCGAACCGCGGCTTCAGCGGCTTCGCCGCTGCCAGTCAGTAAGGCGTAGATCACCGCCCGGTGCTCCATGAAGGAAAGAGGCTCGTGGCCCCATCCCGGGACGCTCTTGGAACTGAGGTAGTTCCGTATCCGGGTCACGTGGTCGCGGATGCCGAGTATCGAGCTCTGTAGCACGTCGTTGCCGCAGTTGAGGGTGAACAGGTCGTGAAAGACGACCTCATGCTCGTAGAAAGCCAGAACGTCGCCGGCCTCGAGGCGTGGAGCGAGCTCGTCCATGGTAGTGAGGAATGCTTCAAGCTCTTTCCTGTCGAGCCTCGGCGTGGCCAGCCTTGCCGCCATGCCCTCCAGGCAGATTCGAAGTTGGAACAGATCAGTCGCGGATTTTCGAGTGATCTCTCGGACTCGGGCCCCTTTCCACGGGACGATCTCGATGAAGTCCTCCCTCTCCAGCCTCGCCAGGGCCTCTCGCATGGGAGAGCGGCTGATCCCGAGCTGCTTGGAGAGCTGGTTCTCGAGGAGAGGTGAGCCCGGGGCGAAATGCAGAGAGATAATTTCTCCCTTGATGAAGTCATATGCCTGCTCTGCCAGGGACGCGCCCTTGGCAAGCACCGGTGCGGGAGAAGAAGACCCTCTTTGAACGTTGACGGAAAGTGTGTTGGTCACGTGTCACCCTGGCGTTGGCAAAAGTGCCGGAGGACGCCGGCTCACCCCTCACGCATGCTGTCGACAAGATACACGCGGGTTAGGATGATGTCAATACCTTTTGTCAGCTTATCCAAATACTCTGTCAGCTTATCCAAACACTCCCGCGTCCCTCGCGGGCTGCCCGTACTCCCAGGACTCGTCGGGCCTGTAGAGCTCCCGCCAGTCGGGATAGCGATACCTGCCGATATCCCTGTCGCGCGGGTACGTGATCATTCCACCCGGCTGCATTATGATGGCCTTCATCTCCGGATTGCGCTTGGCAAAGACCCATTCCACCTCGCCGGGGTCCGAGGCCACGTTGCCCCAGGTCTCCCAGTGGAAAGGAATAAACCGCTTTGCCCCGAGGCACTCCATAATCATGTAGGCATCGTAGGGTGTGGGCTTGTCCTTGCCGCCGGGGGCGTTGTTGCCGATGTTGAAAATCACGAGGTCGATATCGTACTTGCGGCCGAGCAGCACGTAGCCGTTGTGGTAGAGGGTGTCTCCCAGGAAGAGGATGTTGCCCCCCTCGGTCTTGAAGAGGTATCCCGCGGCTACCTCCCGAAACGGCCTGGTCTCCCCGGGCTTCTTCGCGCCGGTGTAGGTGGCTATCGTGTCAAAGTTCTCCGTGACTTCGATTTCGACATCGTCGACCTTAATCACCGCCCCCGGCTCCACGAGATCGATCCGCTGCTCCGGCACTTTGAACAGTCGCATCTTCTCCACAGTCGATAGTGGCCCGACGAAGCGACAGTCGGTCGTCTGGCTATAGGCTTTGAGGCTATAGATATCGGTATGATCGGCGTGCTGATGTGTGCAGAGGCAGTAGTCGAGGCTCTCGAAACGCCAGGGGTTGAACACCTGGGGATAGAGCCTGAACCAGTTGATGTAAGGAGCCCCTGTGGTGGCGCAGACCCCGCAGCTTCCCCGCTCCGTGTAGTGCGCGGGCCCGGCGAAGCTGTCGACGATGAAGACTCTGCCCGCCGCGCTCTTGATCAGGAATGTTCCCGCCCCGAACCACCACAGGGCCACCTGTCCCTTCTCCACTTTGGTCGTGGCCACCTGGCGGTTGCTGAAGTGCCCCCACTCAGGAAAGACCTCCTCCCGCCACTTCGCCTCGTCCATTGGTCTGTCCTGAAGGAGGAGGTATCCCCCTCGCATGATGCCGCGGCCGTCATTCTTGGGATCGGCTTGTACCAGTGGATCGTCGACCATTCTTGGTATTCCTCCTCAGTATGTCTTGGGCGAAGAGCGGCAGCAACTCGATCCCCGGTTTTCGACTCACCGGGTATTCAATCTGGGGTATTGACAGCCTAGCACAATAAGTCTATCTTGTCGACAGGATAGAGTCGACCCGAGATGTCGGGTGCCCGATCTGTTTCCTGTTCCCTTCTCACCGCCTCAAGTTGCGATGCTGCGCTTTGGCGTGACGATCGTGCCTTCGACGCATAGGCGCGTCCATTCCTCAAAGATATTCCGAGACCTTCGCTTGCCCCTCGTGCGCCCTCGTATGCCTGGAGGGTGTAACTCGCGCCTGACGGGAGGTGTGTAGCAGCCATTGGTCGAGTCGACCGGACGTCCTGGCCCGCAAGCCTCCTGGGCCCATAGGGTGGGATCGCTGCTCCCACTCCACCGGCAGCACGTTGCAGGTCAATCCCTGCGTGCAGGTTCATAACCACCGGGCACCCAAGCTCGTTGCTTGGGGGCCAACAACATAGGAGGTTTCTGCTGTGTCTCCTCGCTGGAAAGCTTGTGCGTCTAAACCCGCCTTCCTGGCGATACTGGCTGCATTCTTTGCCGTCTTGCTCGTCGCCGCGTGCTCGAGTGCGCCGGCAGCGGCCCCACCGGGCTCGTCCGGTGCGGCGGCAGTCGCCGCTCCCACGACGGCTTCTGCCCCAGCCCCAGCGGCCCCTACCACGGCGCCGGCCGCCGCAGCTCCTACGGCGAACCCAGCTGTCCCAACCCAGGGCCCGGCCCAGACCGTGGGGCCTCTCCCGAGCGTCACGCCCAGCAGACCGTACAAGATGGCGTTCGCCAACTGGGCCGAGTCCGTCAGCTTCTCCGTCGAGGTTCGTAAGGGAATGCAGGCGGCGGCCAAGAAGTACGGTGTCGACCTGCTCGTCTTGGACAACAAGCAGGACGTTAACCAGGCCAACATCAACGTCAATAACGTCCTGACCCAGAAGGCGGACTTCTTCTTCGAGTATCAGGCGAGCCCCGAGGCCAATGTGCAGATAGCTCAGAAGCTGCATCAGGCCAACATGAAGGCCATCGCCATCCAGGTTCCGATGCCGGGCTACCCCTTCTACGTGGTCGATAACGAAAAAGGCGGATTCCTGGGCGGTCAGGCCGGAGCGCGGGCGGCTCAGAAGAGATGGGGTTCCAACATAGACCTGAACATGCTGGTTATCGGCATCCCAGAGGCGGGTCCTGCATTCGCCATCCGCGATCAGGGCGCAATCAAGGGCGCTCAGAGTGTCTTCCCAAACGTTAAAGCGACCGAAGTGAGCGACAAGAGCGATGCTGCCACCGCACGTCAGGAGGCCGCCGATTACCTGACATCCCACCCCACCGGAAAGATCCTAATCTGGACCCACGTGGATCAGACGGCCCTTTCCGTGCTCTCAGCCGTCAAGGCAGCGGGCCGCGAGAACGATGTGGTGATCGCCAGCCTTGGTGGCGAGTCCGTCATCTTCCCGGAGCTCCGAAATCCCAACAGCATAATCGTTGGGACCGCTGCCTTCTTCCCCGAGA
Source organism: Chloroflexota bacterium (assembly GCA_021788565.1). The sequence goes on along the minus strand of JAJYKO010000038.1, from coordinate 8,469 downwards.
GGTGGGGTGAGGACCTGATACCCCTCGCGATCCGCTGGCTCAACGGCGGCCCTCCGCCGCCGACGAACATGAACCCCCCCATGGAGTTCCTGACCGGGGCCAACATCAACAAGTGGTATCCCAACCAGTAGCCGGATTACCCGAATGAACCGGACTAGCGCTTGCTCTCCAGAGCAGGCGCTAGCCCCGACCCCAACCGGAGGATGTGTGTGGATAAAGCGGTGCGCCTATCGGCACGTGGTATCAGCAAGGCATTTGGAAGCGTGCAGGCCCTGGACAGGGTGGACTTCGACCTTCAGGCGGGAGAAATTCATGGGCTGCTGGGAGAGAACGGGGCGGGCAAGTCCACGCTGATCAAGATCCTGGCGGGTGACGTCTTCCCTGAGAAGGGGCAGATCTTCTATGAGGAACGTCTCGTTGGGTTGCGCAGCCCCATGGACTCGCGACAACTCGGAATCAGGGTGATCTACCAGGAGTTCAACCTCGTTCCATCCCTGAGCGTTGCTGAGAACATCTGCATAGGCAACTATCCGCCGGGCTCGCTGCCGGGCTGCATTAGCTGGCGGCAAATGATACAGCGCGCTCGGGAAGTTCTGGGCCGTCTGGGCGAGGAAATCCGGGTACACACCAAGGTGCGTGAGTTGTCTGTAGCCGAGCAGCAGGTGGTCGAGATCGCCAAGGCGGTGCTCGACGAGCCGACGGTGCTCATAATGGATGAGCCTACATCCGCCCTCAACGACCAGGAGACCGAGCACCTCTTCGACGTGCTTCGGGGTCTCAGGTCGCGGGGCGTTTCCATAATCTACATCTCCCACCGCATCGAGGAGCTTTTCCAGCTGGCCGACCGGGTCACGGTTTTGCGAGATGGTCACACGGTGGACACCGTGCCCATTTCTTCAGCGACCAGAGCGCAACTCGTGCGAATGATGGTCGGCCGCGAGCTGAAGGAGATGTATCCCAAGCGGCAGATCCCCGTGGGGGACACGATTCTCCAAGTCAAGAACCTGAACGCCGGCCCCAAAGTTCGCGATGTCAGCTTCCAGGTACGTAAGGGGGAGATCGTGGCCATATTCGGCCTGCTGGGAGCAGGCCAGAGTGAACTGGCCAGGGCGCTTTTCGGGGATGTTCCCATCGAGGATGGCAGCGCGGAGCTGCACGGTAAGGGCGTTAAGCTGAATTCCACCGCGGCCGCTCGAGCGGCGGGCTTCGGCCTGATCCCCGACGATCGTAAGGGGGCCGGGCTGATAGGAGCCCTGAGCGTCAAGGCCAACAGCTCCATCGCCGCACTTCCCAGGCTGTCGCGGGCCGGGATAGTGGATGGTCGTGCGGAAACCCAGGTCGTGAGGCATTGGGTGGAGCGGCTGGATGTCCGATGCGCAGGTGTCGGACAGCAGATCAAGTACTTGAGCGGCGGCAACCAGCAGAAGGTGATCATAGGACGCTGGCTCGCCAACGAGTGCAAGATGCTGATCCTCGACCAGCCCACGCGGGGAGTGGACGTCGGGGCGAAGGCGGAGATCTATCGCCTACTGGAAGACCTCGCCGAGCAGGGAGTGGGGATTCTGATGATCTCGCTGGAGATGCCCGAGGTGCTGGGCATCGCCGACAAGATACTCGTGATGCATGAGGGAAGAATCTCGGGTGAGTTCGAGCGGGGGTCGGCTTCGCAGGACGAATTGATGCGGTGCGCGATCGGAGCATGAGAGGAGGCCATCGTCCAATGAGCACTTTGACGAGCACAACGGTCGAAGAGAAGGGAGTGTCCACGGGCGCGCGCGTAGGGATCGGCAAAGCGGCCAGCAGGCTCTCGAGCGCTGGTCTGCTTCTCTTCTTGGTCCTCGTCGGTGTGGCCTTCTCCATGCTGACGCCCTACTTCCTGAGCGTCAACAACTTCGTGAACATCCTCCTGTCGGTCGCGCTGATCGGGATGGTTGCCACCGGCATGACCCTTGTGCTGGTCGGTGGCGGGCTGGACCTCTCGGTGGGCTCTACCATCGGCCTCGCGGGCTGCATCGAAGGGGTGCTGATGGTCCAGGGCGGGATTCCATGGTACATCGGCATCGCCGCCGGCCTCGCCACGGGGCTGGTCGTCGGCATCCTCAACGCAGCGGCTATATCCTACCTGCGGATCAACCCCATCATCACGACCCTCGCCACCATGAGCATCGTCAGGGGCGCGGCCTACATCTACACCGAGGGGAACAGCATCTATGTTGCTTCTCCTCAGGCCCAGTGGCTGGGGACTGGCCGTCTTCTGGGTGCACCTGTGCCCGTGATCATCATGGCCGTGTGTTTTGTCAGTGTGTGGGCTGTTAGCCGTTACACTGTCTTTGGACGGTACATCTATGCCATTGGGGGCAATCCTGTTGCTAGTCGGCTCGCCGGCATCAGGGTGAATCGTTACCTGAACGTGGTGTTCGTGTTCAGCGGACTGGTGTCCGGCCTCGCTGGAGTCGTGATGGTGGGACTGACCGCGTCGGCAGTGCCTGCGGCGGGCACAGGGTACGAGCTGGACGTCATCACGGCAGTGCTCCTCGGAGGAACCAGCCTGTCGGGAGGCGAGGGGTCCGTGTGGGGGACGCTGGTGGGGGTACTGATCATTGGCGTGATCAACAACGGCATGACCCTGCTGAACGTCCCTCCGTACTGGCAGATCGCTGCCAAAGGCGCCCTGCTGCTCGCGGCTGTGTCCCTCGACGCGCTGCGCAAGCGCACCAGGGCCAACGTTTAGCTGGAGGTAGGCATGGGACGGGCGAGATTATCCCACCGGGAGCGCGTCCTGCGCGCTCTCAACCACGAGGAACCGGACCGCATTCCGATAGACCTTGGCGGGGTATCCAACTTCACAGCGATCCACATAGATGGGCACGAGCGGCTAAAGGCCCACCTCGGTTTCGAGGGCGGCACGCCGACGATAGCGTCCCTGGTGTCCATGTGCGTGCGCCCCGACCTACGGATCATGCGCCGGTTCGACGCCGACCTGTGGGGACTATGGCCGAGGGGACCGATTACGCCCAAGATTGAGCTCCACCAGGAGCCGGACGGGCGCTCCTGGTTCGTGGATGATTGGGGAGTTACCTGGGAGAAGCCGGCCGGGGGCTACTACCACGACCTGGTGGGCCATCCACTGAAAGGGGCGGAGATCGAAGACCTCGACAGGTTCCCGTGGCCGGACCCCCTCGACCCGGGGAGAATAGCCGGCCTGGCGGACGAGGCAAGAGATGTTTACGAGAACAGCGACTACGCGATAGTCATGAACTCGGCCTACAGTACGGGGGTCGTCACTCCCTGCGCCTATCTGACAGGCTGGGAGGACCACTACTACAACCTGGCCGGCAGGCCGGAGTTCATCAAGGCGCTGGTGGAGCGGATCGAGGATTTCCACATCAAGCAGTGGAACTCGATCCTGGATGCTGTCGGAAAGTACATCCACGTGGCCGTGATGTCCGACGACATCGCCCTCCAGGACGGCCCGATAATGAAGCCGTCGGTGTATCGGGATCTCTTCAAGCCTGCCCATAAGCGGATCTGCGAGTTCATCAAGAGCAAGGCCCCCCACGTCAAGGTGCTCAACCACGCCTGTGGCGACGAAGGGTACTTTCTGCAGGACTTCCTGGACATCGGCTACGACGCCTACAACCCTGTCCAGGTCTCCTGCCCAACCATTGCCGACACCGCGAAGCTGAAGGCCGAGTACGGCAATAGGCTCACGTTCTGGGGCGGCGGGGTGAACACTCAGTCGGTGTTCCCCTTCGGCACTCCCGAGGAGGTGCGCGAGGAGGTGAGACGCCGGGTCACAGATCTCAAGCCCGGCGGCGGCTTCGTCTTCGCCACGGTCCACAACGTCCAGTGGGACGTTCCGCCGGAGAACGTAGTGGCCTGCTTCGACGCCGCCAAAGAATTCGGCTGGTATTCGGAGGCCGCTCGAGATGAGCACCCTGCCGACGAAATCGACTACGACAGGCTCGGCAAGATCCAAACGGAAACCGGCCTGGGTGCACTATAGGGTGAGAAAACATGAGTAATCGATTCCTGGCGACAAGCCAGCCCGACCTTTGGTTCGAGGATACCCCGGTGGGACGCCTCAAGAAAGAGATCTGGGAGGCCAGCGACGCCCAGATCGACGCGTGGCTGGCCGAGTACGGCATTCCCTCCCCCTGCGAATGGACGAAACCCGGCTCCTACATCCAGACCACTGTCCGGCACGAATTGGTCGAGAACCGACGGAAGAACGACATCGTCCTCATCCCGGTGGGCTGCACCGAGTTGCACGGGCAGCACACCGTGAGCGCCATGGATACCTTCTTTGCGAGCCACATGGCTGAGGGGGTTCGCCGCTACACCGCAAGGCGGGGAGCTCCGGTGAACCTGGCCCTGCCCCCACTCATGTACGGGACTCATCCCCACCACCACGTGGGCATGGCAGGGACCGTGATTCTTCGGGAGGATGTGGCCAAGGAGCTGCTAATCGACGTGATGCTGGGCCTGTGGAACGACGGGTTCCGTAAACAGATCATAATCAACAACCATGGGCAATACTGGATGCTGGACTCGGCCCTCCAGCAGTTCATGAAGCGTTACCAGCTCCCCGGGGTTTTCCAGGTGGTCGAGTGGACTTCGGCCGTGAGGGAGTTCTACCGAGACACCGGCAGGGGCGGGGAGTACGACACCGGCTTCTCCCACGCGGACGAGGGCGAGACTTCCATGGGGCTCCTGCTCTTCCCTGAGATGGTGCACATGGAGTATGCGGTGGACACCGAGGTGAAGAGTTACCTGCCCGAGGGTCACTTCGACGACGCACCCGAGGGGCTCCGCAGGCCGCACCGCTGGCCCGAGGGGGAGGGACACCAGGCCATCGAGATCGTGGGGACGCCCCAGGGGGTGGTGGGCAAGGCGAGGGCCGCCACCGCCAAGAAGGCCAAGCGCCCGATGCTGGCGATCCTACGATACCTCACGTTGCTGTGCGACCAAATTCTGGAGGCCTTCCCTCCTGGGGAGGTGCCGCCGGTGGAGGAGGTCAGCCTCCGAAGTGCCAAGGAGATGGAGCCGTATCTGCGGGAGCCGATGAGCCCGGGTTGGAAGTCGGTGTACGGTCTACCGAAGATAGGGATCTGAGGTAACCGGTGGCGCCCGATATGAAGGAGAGACCTGGACTCCCGCCCAACATAGAAGAAGCAGGTCGGCCTCCCCACGATCAAGGCGATGGGAGTGGGATGGGGCCGGGAGCCCCCGCGACAGCTCGATCTGCCGTAAAGTGGACCCGAATGTCCATCCCCGGCCTCGTGGGGGCGCTCGTCACCCTGACTATGCTGAATGTGTCTCCCGTGATGCCGCTGCTGAGGACAGAGCTGAGTTTGTCGAACTTCCAGGTCAGCCTGGTTCTGGCGGCGACGATCCTGACGCACGCGGTGGTTCAGGTGCCGGGAGGCAGCCTAATCGACGTGTGGGGCTCCCGTAGGAGTCTGCTCCTCGCGCTGGGGTTGGTGGCCGTCTCCACTGTGGCAGCCAGCCTATCCACCAGTTTCGCTCTTCTGTTGGGCGCCCGTGCCTTGCTGGGCGTGGGCACCGGTCTATCGATTATTTGTGGTCTCGTGCTGGCCCGGGAGCTGTCAAGCCCTGCTCGCGCGCGGATTGGACAGGGCGTCTACGGCGCTATGCTCAATGTCGGCACTCTTCTGGCGCTGGTGAGCGCACCCATTGGCATATCGATGGGTTGGCGCTTTACCTTCGTTGTGGAGGGCGCTTTCATGGCCGGACTGCTCGCCCTGTGCGCGCTGGTGTTGCCTTCGTCACTGCGTTCGCGGCATACGGCGCTAACGCCCTGGCGTGAGGTTCTGACGAATCGGGGGTTGTACTCGCTGGCGGCTGCCCAGGCAGCTACCTACAGTCTGTTCGTGGCCCTGGCCGCCTGGGCACCTTCTTTCATTCAACACCGGTACTCGATCGATCTGGGTGGCGCCGGCATGCTATCGGGGTGGCTAACCGTAAGCGCCATCGCCTTCAGAGGTGCTGGAGGGCTGGTCCCGGTTGCTCACCACCGCCCTGTCATCCTCGGCTCGACGCTGGCCGCGGCGATCCTCACCTTTCTGTTGCCGCTCGCTCCGTCGCCTCCTGTGGCGGCAGCGCTTCTGTTTCTTGTTGGCGCGGCGGCAAGCCTGCCATTTGGGGCGATATTTTCCATGACCAGCGTGTTGTGCGGCCCGACCGCCGTTGGCCGAGGATCAGGCCTGGTGAGCGGCATGTCCAACGTGGGTGCATTGCTGTTTCCGCCGCTGGTCGGATACCTGGTAGACCGGACGGGAGGGTACCTACTGGGCTTCTGGGCCGTAGCGGCCGCGGGCCTGCTCTGCACGGCCGCTACCGCCAGCTACCTGGCCAAGCCCGCTTCTCGCGATCAGAACGTGACCAAAAACTTGGAGGAGGACTTTCATGGGACGTTGGCAGATTCCCCCTGAAGGCGGGCTGATGGAGTCGGCCGCCAAGGTTTACTTCCAGAACATGACTGGCAAGGAGGTGGCTGAGCGGCTCAAGAAGAACGACCTGATCATCTTGCCCATCGGCTCCACCGAGGCCCACGGGCCGCACGCCAACTACGGGGAGGACACGTACCTCGTGACCCGCATGGCGGAGCAGATTGCTCTGGCCACAGGATGCACCGTTGCCCAGCCCACCTGGTACGGCTCCCATCCCTATCATCACATGGGCATGCCAGGCACGATAGTCGTGCCCGAGGAGACCTTCACCGGCTTGCTCAAGGCCATGATAGCGGGCTTCTGGAACGCAGGGTTCCGCAAGCAGATTCTCCTCAACGGCCACGGACAGGAATACGTCATCCCCACGGCGATCCAGCAATTCGCCAAGCGCTACCAGGTGCCCGGCATCTTCGTCAACCTCAACTGGTACCACGCGGTCCCCGAGCACTTCCAGACCAAGGAGAAGGGAGGTCCATTCGAGACGAACTTCGTCCACGCGGACGAGGCGGAGACCTCCTGGTCCCTGGCCCTGTTCCCCGAATTCATTCACATGGAAGATGCCGTTGATACCGCCCCCCGGGGCCTGGTCAAGAACGATAACTTCCACGTGGATAAGGCTGGTAACCTCATGGGACGGCCCATCGCCTGGTACGGGCAGGTGGGGATGCGCCCCATCGAGCCGGCTTCCACCCCGGAAGGGGTCGTGGGCAAGGCGACCCTGGCCAGCGCCGAGAAGGCCAGGGCCGGGGTGGAAGCGGTGCTGGACTACACCGAGAGGCTGGTCAACGACATCATGGAGAGCTACCCGGCAGGAGTGCTCCCGCCCGTGGACCAGATCACCCAGCGAACCAAGGAAGAGTTGGAAGCCGTCCTGAAGCAGCCCCTTTCGCCCGGCTGGAAGAGCATCTATACCATCGCGTACCCGATGTAGCAACGGTCACGCAGTCGAATGGACTCTGCCAGAGTCGCTAGCCCGGAGTCGAGGCCGCGCCGGTCGCCCCGTGCCGGCGGCTGGGGAGCCGATTCCGGGACCAGTAGCCTAGGACCATTTTCAGGAGATAGAGATGTTAGTAGAGGCGCTCTTCCTCGCCCAGGATTTTGACGTCTCGCGAAAGCAGACGGTCGTTCTCATCGACGTGCTTCGCACCTCAGCCACACTCGTGGCGATGCTGGAGAGCGGCGCCCGCAACGTGATTGTGGTCGGCACGCCTGACAGAGCACGTGAAATAGGGGAAAAGCTTGGCGATTGTCTCCTGTGTGGTGAGACCGGCGGTTCTCGACCCATGGATTTTGCCTACGGCAACTCCCCCAAGGAGTATTTCGCTCTAGATCTCAGGGACAGGCAAATCGTTTTCACGAGCAGCAATGGTACTAAGGCGATGGCGAGGCTGGTGGAGGAAGGGAGCCGCGTCTTCGTCGGCTCCTATCCCAACGCGGATGCGGTGGTACGGGCTGCTGTGGCCGACGCGGCTGCGAGATCAGCTGACATCACGATAGTAGGCGCCGGGAGAAACATGGGCACTCGCTACGGCCTGGACGACTGCCACTGCGCTGGTTTTCTGGTAGACAGGCTGATCCATCAGTTGGGATCGGAGGCTCGATGGACCGACGAACTGCCTGAGGAAGCGCCGCACCGTTTGAGCGAGCGCTGGGTGGTGGAGGACTCGGCCATCATGGCGCTCCATCTGTACCGAGGAATCGGGATCGATTTCGATAGGGTCGTCTCGCTGAGCACGGACGCCCAGACCCTGAAATCGCTCGGCGGGGGAGTCGATTTTCCCGATGCGTTCCGGGTCGACTCCAGCCAGATGGTGCCGGAGGTTGGTCGTTCTAAGGAAGGCTATCTGGTAGTAAACCCGGGGTAGGCGAGGAGCGCGACACATGAAGGCGATGAGGCTTGAACAGTACAACGGGCCGCTGATGCTGCGCGACCTGCCAACCCCTGAGCCCGGCCCTGGCGAGGTGCTGGTCAAGGTGGCGGCCTGCGGAGTCTGCC
>JAJYKO010001002.1 GCA_021788565.1 Chloroflexota bacterium | reverse complement strand
ATCAGCGCCTTGTCGAGGATGCTGGTCTGCTGTTCGGTCGGCTTCATCCCGGTCAGCATCCAGAGGAAGTTGGCCGCGGAGTTCAGGTCATCACGCGGGTGAATGATCTCCTGGCCGGTCCGTATCCGCTGGAACGTGGCGACGATCACAGGCAACTTCGCCGCCAACAGCACCGCGAGGTCGAGGTCCGCCTTCTGGTCCCGAAGCACGGGGCCCTGGGGATCGAACCGCGCCATTGCGGAGATGCTCGTGCGGAGCACCTCCATCGGCTCGGATGGCTCATTGCCGGCCGTCGAGATGATCCGAGTAATTCCCTCGGGCAGATCTCGGCAGCAAGTGAATCTCTCCTCCAACACGCTGAGTTGAGCCCTGTTGGGAAGATAACTGTACCAAAGCAGAAACGCGGTTTCCTCAAAGGTTGAGTACTTCGCCAGGTCCATCACGTTCACGCCGCGATACGAAAGCTTGCCATTAACGCCATCTACACGACACACGGCGGATGGGAGGGCTACCACTCCCTCCAACCCGCTCGCTTTCTGATCAGCCATTTCTTGGTACCTCCATCGAAGCGCCGGGCTCTCCACCCGGCGCCACGCGACTACACCCGGTGGCGGGCTTGCGCCCTAGAGCCACCGGTATCACTATTGCATTAAGGAAGCCAGCCGTCTAAGTGCGCCCCGCCACAACGGGCGCACGACAGCACGCACTGATAACCCGCGGGGATGCTGCTGAGAACCCGTCCGAGAACTCACCACAAAGTCACAAAGAACACCAGGGAACGTTACGAAATCCACCGTTAAGGTCTCTTGTGCTCTTGGTGCCCTCGCGGTTATCAGAAAGGTTCTAAGTAGGCTCGGTCGCCGTGGCCCGCGGTTTGCCTATCGCTCCTGGTTCCGGACTGCGGTGAAGCAGTTGGGGCTCAGGCAACAAGGGAGCGATGCTAATGTGAACGATTCAACGAAGAACAGCAGATCCGACCGTGGATGGCTTCAGAGTAGAGGGCCCGGTGCTGGCGGACGGGCAGCGCTGCCCGTCCCGTTCGCCGCGATCTTCTTTCAGGTAGTGCAGCCTCAGGCCCAGTTTCCCGCCAGCTCGTCAAGCGGTACCTCTTGGACCACCACCATTGTCTTCCTATCGATCCCGTTCACAAGGTCACGATCGTCGCGAGGGGCCAGTCCGGAGGACATACGCGGCTATTGGCTGCGTCTGACCGCCAGCTATGGACGAGAGACCAGATGGAGGAGATGCTGGTTCACCCGATGGGAGGCCTGGCTGCCGAGGAACTTGTGCTTGGGTAGTGGAGCACCGGCCCGAGCCACGATCTCCAACAGGCGACGGAGATTGCCAGGAAGATGGTCACTGCCTACGGCATGAGCGAGAAGATCGGCACGGTGTCACTGGTTTCCGGCGGGCGATGTTGTATGGAGTATCGCTCTACGTACACGCGCCTGTAGGCAACGGACTCTTCGCCAAGATTTTCCTAAGCATTCCATAAGGATACCATAAGGGTGGGCAGGGGGCGCGCCCATATACTCAATTTAGTAGCTCGGTAACGACTAGCCGATTGTTAACGTCAGCAGCCGCACCTGAGTGTGACCGCGAGGCCAGAGCCTCAGGGCGATCCCCTGGAGCCTTCATGCCCAGATTAGCTTGTCGGGTAGATACCTCCTGGTGCTCGTCGATCCCTTCGGGAGCCATGAGCACAACACCGTCATCGATTTGGCCCCCTGCAAGCTCTCCAGCTGTTCGATTGAAAACGGGCAGGGATCGGCGATGCAGGCCTACTCATCATTTGAGAGATCCGCCGACTAAGTTCGTACGGTCATGCCCGTAGGACTGGCACGCCAGGGTCCTCCATTTATCAGACCATCTCTTAGCATGGGGATCGGAGGTAATCGGACTTGGCAGACAAGCAACGTGTGGGCTTTATCGGGCTCGGAACCATGGGTAAGCCGATGGCGAGGCGCGTCCTCCTCCACGGCGGCTACCCTCTCACCGTCTACGACGTCGTCCCCGCTCCTGTCCAGGAGCTCTCGAGCGCAGGCGCCACCACCGCCACCTCGCCCCGAGCCGTCGCCGAGGCCTCGGACGTGGTCATCACCATGCTCCCCAACTCCCCCCACGTGGAGGCAGCGATCCTGGGGGAGAACGGGGTGCTGGAGGGGCTGAGGCCAGGCACCATTGTCATCGACATGAGCACCATCGACCCAGCGGTAACCAGGAAGGTGGCCGCGAGGGTGACCGAGAAAGGCGCGCGGATGCTGGACGCCCCGGTGGGCAAGAGCTCCCCAGCAGCCGTCGACGGCACCCTCACGATCATGGTTGGAGGAGATGAGGCCACCTTCGAGGAGTGCCGGCCCATCCTGTCCACCATGGGCACCACCATCGTCCACTGCGGCGAGGTTGGGGCCGGCGAGGCTATGAAGCTGACCCACAACCTGATGGGCTGCCTGATCGTGGCGGCCGTCTCCGAGGGGTTAGCCCTCGGAACCAGGGCGGGACTGAAGCCAGACTTGATGCTGGACGTCATCGGCCACAGCGGCCCCAGCTCCTTCCACCTGGTCAACACCTTCCCCAAGCAGGTGCTCAGCGGCAACCTGGAGCCCGGCTTCATGGTGGACCTGATGTACAAGGACCTGGGATTGATCTCCGCCATGGGGAGCGACCTGGGTGTGCCTCTGCCCATAACTAACCTGACTAGAGAGGTGGTGAGCATGGCCCGACAGGAGGGCCTGGGCAGACTCGACTGGACGGCTCTCCTGACCCTGTACGAGAAGTGGGCGGGGGTGCAGGTCCGTCTCGAGAATAAGTGATCATAATCGGAAAGGACGCGCTAACGTGGATAGTTCACCAATCCTGATACGCACAAAGCAGGATGTGTTCGATCTCATCAACTCCGGCCGCGTGCTCAGCCGGCACGGATGGATGATAGTGCTCATCGCCCTGGGCGGCACCTTCA
>JAJYKO010001001.1 GCA_021788565.1 Chloroflexota bacterium | reverse complement strand
GGGCGCGTGAGGCTGCGCTCGCTCGCCTCACGTCCCGGCGAGCCGCCACGCCGGTAGGAAACAGGCGGCTCAGCAGGAGCTTCGCCCTCCCTTCCCCATCCCACACTGCGACCAGCCTGCAGCACGCCGTAGACCGCGTCGAAGTAGGGAGCTTCGCCCTCCCTTCCCCATCCCACACTGCGACCCCACTGCTGAACCATGCCAGCGACGCATCTCTATGCGCCCGGGTGCGTCAAAGCCCTCACCTTCTGCGACAGACTCTCGACCATCTGATCGTACCGCTCGTGAACGCCGATGCCGATTTGCTCGGACTCAACCTGGTCGAACTTGCCGATCAGTTCGTTTTGATCCTTGTCAGAGAGCAGCCGGTCCACCATCGGGAAAAGGGTCTGCTCTTCCTTTCGGATGTGCTCAGTTTGCAGAGCGGCATATCCCCTGGCGCTGTCGACCAGTCGCGTCGTCGCCGTCCTGTCGTCCTGACGATAGCCCTCCATGGAAATGGACAGTGCCTCGAGGTACGTGCGGCTCTCGTGGTGCTCTGTAACCATCTCATCGATGAGACGGTGCTCCTCAGGTCCGCCGGCAGCCCGCAGCGCCGGAAACAGGCCGTTCTCCTCCTTGGCGATGTGTAGGCGGTCGACGAAGCTGTTCAGGAAATCCAGAGAGTCCTCAAGCACTTCGGTCGAAACCGTCTTCCCCGCCTCCAGGCGATCCGTAACCTTCTCCAGTGTCTCCAACACGCGCTCAATGACTTGATGATCGTATCTAAGTGCTTCGGTAACTTTCACGGCCGTCCCCCCTTCTTGCCTCACGCCACCTTCCCGGTAGCGCGAGCCCATCACTCGGTTCCAGTACTTAATATAGCAATAACTATGCTGTGTCAGTTGCAGGAAACTCGGCGGGCATCTGCTCACCAAACCCCAGGCAAACGGAGAGGCGGCCGATTTTGTCGTCGAGGCGGTCAGGCTGTATCATCGAACTCACGGTAACTGCGGGAGAACGGGGCTGGAGTGGGAAGAGCCGTCGCAGCCGGCTGTGGATCTATCTGGATCGAGGATGGCGTCGGATATGAACGAGAGCAAGATTGCCATTGATGTGGAGCGCTGCCGTGCGTTCTGGGCGCGCGAAGAAGTCGATCGACCTTTGCTGGCCGCCTGGGTCGGCTCATACGAGATGGCCGGCCTATTCCCGAATGGTCTGGCTCAACTTCGCGAGGGCGAACTGAGCCCTGACGACATTCAGGTTGAGTCCTTCCGCAGGGACTATGAGGTCCTTCTTGAGAAACACAGTCAGGTCGCCGCCGATGTGCCCTGGAGCGCGTTTCCCCTCATGGTCGTGCCGTGGGTCGAGGCCATAGCGGGTTGTCCGGTAGTCCATCGAGCGGGCAACGTCTGGGCGGAGCCATGGCTCGACAGCTATGAGCGCTTGAACGGGGAGCATGGCCCTCGACTCGATTGGCTAGCCAAGCTGGAGGAGTTCACCGAGTGGCTTGTGTCGTTCTCCGGTGGTCGTATTCCGGTTGCCGTGAGCCTCATGCGAGGTCCAGCCGACGTTCTGGCTGCTATGCGAGGGGCCCAGAATTCGGTCTTGGACCTGATGGACAGCCCGAACGAGGTGGAGCGCACTTTGGACTGGATCGCCAAGCTTTGGATTCGGGTTGCTCGCGCGCAGTTGTCGCACATACCGCCTTTCGGCGGGGGGTATGGGTGGAGCGTGCAGAACCTGTGGTCCGAGGCGCCGGGGGTATGGTTCCAGGACGACGCATTGGCCTACTGGTCGCCGTCACTGTACAGCGCGTATGCAGCTCAGCGTGAGATGAGGCTGGCCGAGTGTGTCGCCAGGACCGGCATCCATCTTCACTCACCGGCGCTCTTCGCGGTGGACGGACTGCTGAAGATGCCTGCGCTCGACGTCATCGAGGTGAACCTCGACGATGTGGGGGAGACGATACCGCAAATGATACCGACCTTCCGGCGTATCCTCGAGTCCCAGCGTTTGTATGTGTGGGGTCACTTCACCGAAGACGATCTGGTGACAATACGAGAGGAGCTTCCGGCGAAGGGCCTGGCGCTGCAACTTATGTACGAGACTCCAACCGCCGTGAGTGCGATGATCCGCCGTGTCGAGGAGATCTGGGCCACCTGAATGGGGTCCTTCTACAACAGAGCTCAGGCTCAAGGTTCGTTCTTATCAAGCGGCCTGCTGCTCGAGCCAGTCCTTGAGTTCTTCCGTGGTACGGGCTTGATCGGGTTCCGCCGAACCTACGTTGCCCGCTGAGACCACCTCCTCTGGAGTGGAGATGAGTCCCTCCAGGCTCACGTCGGCCTCTGACCGAACCAGGTTCTCCACCTCGTCCGCGAGTTGGGCTGGGATCACAACGCGATAGTTATACACGATCTGCCATCCTTTCAGTAAGGACTCCCACGAGGGATCTCGAATCGGAGTACGTCAGGCGCAGCAACCAGCGTGCCACTGATTGGGGATACGGGGCAGTTCACAGAAGCGGTTGTTATGGGCTTGGGTGCATCGCGAGGGCGATGCTCGTGCCCAACCGCCAGGCACGCCAGGGAAAAGGCGACAGGCGAGGACTACCTGTCACGTATTCAGGGAAATCGTCTCCAGCCGCCTCGCTGTCATCTCCAGAAACGCGAGGGCGCTATCTACACCATCCAGATGGTAGTCGGCCTCGGCCAGCAGCTCCTCAGGCGCCTCCGGGCTCACCACGGCCAACAGCAAGCTCTCGCAACAGCCGCTCGCGGTTAGGGACCGCAACTCCTTGAAGGCATTCAGATCGGTGGAATCGTCACCCAGGTAGAGAATTCCTCTCAGATCATGCGATCGCGCCACCCGCTCCACGGCGGTTCCCTTGCCCATAGTCACTGGTGGCAGGATGTCCAGTACCTTCCGCCCCTGGGAGATTCTAAGGCCGTGCGCTGTCGGGCACTCGGCCAGGGCACCGAGAATC
>JAJYKO010001000.1 GCA_021788565.1 Chloroflexota bacterium | reverse complement strand
GCTCCGCCCAGCGCTAGGGTCAGCAAAAACGGCCAGTGGATGCCGAACTGGGCGGAATCCAGGAATGCGTAGACGTAGGCGCCCACGGCGTAGAAGGCGACGTAGCCGAGGTCCAGGAGGCCGGCAAAGCCCACCACCACATTCAGGCCCAGGGCCAGCAGCGAGTAGATTGCAACAAGATCCAGAACGCGGACGACAGCCGTCGCGCTTCCCAGCGATAGTGGCGCCAGGGCCAGAACAACCAGAAGCCCCAGAGGGCTGTACCGCCTGAGTGCTGGCGAGTTGGCGAGAAGCGAGAGACGAGAAGGAAGCGGCGTACTCGTCTTGCCTCCCGCTTCTTGCTTTCCGTTCTCTAGAAGCTTCTCTTCCACGTCATCGACTCCATCGGGATACGCTCGCCCAGCAAGCCCATCGGGCGGAAGATCAGAACCAGCACCAGAATGAGAAAGGCAAAGATGTCCTTGTATTCCGGTCCCATCATTCCCCTGGTGATGATCGGCAGCAACCCGGCGCCGAAGGCTTCGAGCAGACCGAGCAGAATGCCGCCCAGCATCGCGCCTGGGATGTTGCCGATGCCGCCCAGAACAGCGGCCGTGAACGCTTTGAGGCCCGCGGTGAAGCCCATATTGAAGAAGGCGATCCCGTAGTACATGGAGAACATCACCCCAGCGGCGGCACCAAGGGCTGGCCCGATGATGAAGACCAGGGAGATGGTCTGATCTACGTTCACCCCCATCAGGCTGGCCGTGGCGCGGTTCTCTGCCACCGCCCGGATTTGCAGCCCGAAGATAGTCCGGTTCACCATCCAATACAGGGTGAGCATCAGTAGCGCCGAAACGACCAGGATGAATACCTGGAGATTGCTGAAGCTGGCACCCAGGACGTGGTAATTCTGCTGGGGGAAGATGGCGCTAGGGAAAACGCGAGGAGCACGGCCTGCAACCAGCATGGCGCCGTTTTCAAGCACCATGGAGACGCCAAGGGCGCTGATCATCGGCGCCAGGCGGCTGGACTGGCGCAAGGGCTTGTAGGCAGCCTTTTCGATAATGACGCCCATGGAGGACGAGGCGAAGGCACCTGCCAGGAAAAGCGCGAGAAGCACTCCACCCAAGGCTACCAGCCCGAGGCCGCCGGTGATGCCCGCGAGCGAGAGTACCAGGATGGCCACGTAAGAGCCCACCATGAACAGGTCGCCGTGAGCGAAGTTGAGCAGCATCAATACGCCGTAGACCATGGTGTAGCCCAGGGCGATGAGAGCGTACATCGACCCGACGGTAAGACCATTTATAAACTGCTGGAGAATCATCTCCATGCCGGACACCCCCAATAGTAAGCCACCAGCCATCAGCCGTCAGGTCTGAGCGAGCTGACAGCTGATGGCTGAGCGCTGATAGGTCCTTACTTCAGCAACACGAATTTGCCGCTCTTCACCTGGAACATGAAGGAGGGCGCGTTCTTCAGCTCGCCGTTGCTCTCCCACGCCACCGGTCCGTACATGGTGTCCAGCGTGGTCGAGTGCAGCGCCTTGACGATCGCGTCGCGATCGGCTTTGCCGGCTGCCTTGATCCCTGCCACAGCGATGTTAACCGCGTCGTAGCCCCTGGCAGACCACGATCCGGGATCCTGACCGAACTTCTTCTTGTAGTTGGCAGCAAACTGCTCGAGCGCGGGACTCGAGTCGTACGGAGGCAGGTTGAAGGTGATGTAGGATCCCTCGGCGATGTCGGCGCCTGCCGTACTTATGAACCCTGGATCGTACAGACCATCGTCCGAGAAGAAGGGCTGCTTCATCCCCTGAGCCCGGATCTGCTTCAGCAGCAGTCCACCGTCTACCTGAGTGCCGCCGAAATAGATCGAGTCCGGAGCCTCGCCCTTGATCTTGGTTACTACTGCCGAGAAGTCGGTGTCACCGTGGGTAATCCCGTTGATGCTGGTCACTGTGCCGCCCAACGACTGGAACAGCTTCGCGAACTGCTCCGCTACCCCCTGACCAAACGCCTGCTTGTCGTGGATGACGACAGCCTTCTTGAGGTTCAGCGTCTTATAGGCGTAGTTGGCGGCCACTCCACCCTGGGTATTGTCGTTGGGACCGATTCGGAAGACAGTGTCGAAGCCCTGCTGCACGATCGAGGGGTTCGAGGAGACCGTGAGCTGCGCTAGACGAGCCTTGTTGTAGATAGGCATGGTGGGAATGGTCACGCCGCTGTTGTAGTGGGCAATGACAATCATCACCGCCGGGTCGTCGGCGAAGCGTTGGGCCACCACCGTGCCCTGCTTTGGGTCGGCCTGGTCGTCGAGCAGATCTAGCTGGAGCTTACTGCCAAGGACGCCTCCAGCTGCGTTAATCTCGTCGACGCGCATGATTGCGCCGTTAGCGTAGGACTGGCCAGCGTAAGCCTGGTCACCGGTAGTCGGGGCGCCAAACCCGATCTTGATGGTGGGGCCGGTTGGCTGCGCGGCGGCAGCGGCCGCCGTTGTAGGCGCGGGTGCGGCAGGAGCGGCTGCCGCTGTCGTTGGGGCGGGCGCCGCGGGTGCCGCGGGAGCTGTGGTCGCGGCCGGTTTGGCCGGGGCCGCGGGGGCAGTTGTGGGCGCGGGCGCCGCCGCGGGCGCCGAGCACGCAGCGGCCAGCATCAGGGCCGCCAGTGTCGTGAATAGGAACAGGGATAGTCTCTTCGTTCCGGTCATTTCTCTGGTCCTCCCAACCTTGGCTTCGCGTTTAGCGATGTGATCGATCCTCATCGAAACCGCACAACCTGTCAGGGAACAGAGCGTCATTGGCCGGGAGTCTTCGTCGACCCCATACTGAGACACGAGTCATCAATCGTCAGGATCAGCGATTGAGAGCTGAAAGGCTTCATTGCCCGTCGCGCCATCTTTGCTTGGGGTTGCGACACCTCCTTATTCCTCGTTATTCCTCGTTGCGGGCTGCAGAGATTTTGTTCGCCTGGAGTTCAGACTGCAGTCGGTGGAG
>JAJYKO010000999.1 GCA_021788565.1 Chloroflexota bacterium | reverse complement strand
AGCCACTCTCTTGTTGAACGTTCGGCATCGACAAGCGGTTGTACGCCGGCGATCCCCACCAGGTCGAAGCCCGCTTCCTGTGCCCACGCCTTGACGTCCTCGGAAAGAGACACCTAACCCTCCACCGGTTTTGTCCCTGTGAAAGGTTATCACACGCTTCTCGTGATGCTGAACAGCGTCTCGGCTGTAAAAGGCCGAGGCTGCTTGCCCGTATCGCCCTTTGCCTGCTGCCCTTTCCCGTGCTAAGCTTCGCGCCGACACTAATTTCCAATTCAGCTTTTCTGGAGACATCATATGGCCGTTTACTCCTCAGACCAGATCGAGAAGCTAAGCGCAAGCATCTTCAAGTCGGTAGGTGCGCCCTTGGACATAGCGGAGCACGTAGCCCATTCCCTTGTGGAGAGCAATCTCATGGGCCACGACTCCCACGGCGTGCTGAGAATCCCGAGCTACCTCGAGGCCGTGGATAATGGAACGACGGTGCCGGCGGCGAGGCCAAGCATCGTACAGGAGACCGCGACAACGGCGCAGGTGGACGGCAACTGGGCCTTTGGGCAGATCTCAGCCCACTTCGCGACCACAGTGGCCATCGAGAAGGCCCGGACTAACCAGGTATCTGCCGTCTCAATCTCCCGCTGCACGCACATCGGAAGGCTGGGCGAGTACACCGAGATGGCCGCAAGGAATGGCATGTTCGCCTTTATGGTGGGTGGCACGTTCAATTCTGGCCCTGTGGCTCCATTCGGGGCTGCTAGCCGGGTGCTCGGTACCAACCCCTTATCCTTCGCGCTTCCCGGCCCCGACGACGAGGCGGTAGTCGCCGATATCGCCACTTCCGTCGCCGCGGAAGGAAAGCTGCGAGTTGCCCGCGCCAAGGGGGTATCCGTGGCCCCAGGCACCATCCTGGACAAGGACGGGAACCCCACCACTGATCCCAACGACTTCTACGCGGGCGGGGTGCTGCTGCCGTTCGGGGGGCACAAGGGCTATGTCCTCTCCGTGATGGCGGATCTGGTCTCGCGGCATATAGCGGGGGCCGAGAAGGCCGCCGTCTCAGGCATCTCCTTCGGCCATTTCCTCGTGGTCGTGAACGTGGAGGCGTTCCGGCCGCTGGTCGAGTTCGACGAGGCGGTTTCGGGACGACTTGGTGAGATAAAGTCGGCGAAGGTCGCCCCGGGCTTCACCGAGGTGCTTCTTCCGGGCGAGGTGGAGCGCCGCACCCGTGCGAAGCGGGCCGCCGAAGGCATAGCGCTTCCTGACGATACGGTCCAGAGGCTCACGGAGATAGCAGCGAAGTACAACCTGCCGATGCCCAAAGCACAGGCGTAGGACTGGGGGCGGAGGACTGGGGACGGAGGACTGGGGACTGAGAGCCAACCCATTAGCCGGTCTGCTAATACGACTCCTACTCAGTCCTCAGTCCTCGCTACTCAGTCCTCTTTGTGGTCGTGTCAGCAGCAAGGCGAAGGGGATGCCCAGGAGCGATAGCGCGGCGATCCACCACAGCGGCGCCTGCAGGCCATAACCCGCGGCCACGAAGCCGAGCACCAGCACCACGACCGTCCCCAGGGCGTTGCCCATTCCCAGCGCCATCCCCGAGCCCAGGGATCGACTGCGGGGGAATAGGTCCTGCCCGATCAGCATGGTTACTGGCGCCGTGGCGAAGGCCGCAACCCCGAGCAGGCCCAGGGCTACCCAGAGCCAGGGACCGTTGACTACCATGAACATGGCGAGGAAGGTGGCCGAGAGAACGCTGGACGCCATCAGGACTGGGCGACGGCCGACTCGATCCACCACGAATCCGCCGAACAGGTTGCCCAGGATTCCCACCAGCAGCATCGCGCTGATCAGGGATGCCCCACCCAGGAGAGAGCCGCCTTTCGCCCGCCACAGCAGCGGGACGAAGGTGGAAACCCCATAGGTCGTCGCGCCGCGCAACCCCACGAAAGCCACCAGGGACAGGACCTGCCATCCGCTACCGGAGAAGGCATCCTTGAAACTCCCCACAGGCTGGGGAGGCATGATGGGCGTAACCTTCCCGAGAAAGAGGACCGTGACCAGGCCAGGCAGGGCCAGAAGCCACAGGCCGTGCAGGCCGAGCCAGATTACCAGAAGGCTTGCCAGGCTGGGCCACACCCCGCGACCGACCTCCCCGCCGATCAGGAAAAACGACATCCGCAGTCCGTGTCTGGAGCGGGAGAGGGAGCGAGCCGCGGCCAGGGTTTGGGGATGAAAGATTGAGTTCCCCAGTCCAGCGACTGCCAACAGCACCAGCAGCAACCAGTAGCTGGGAGCCAGGCCGATCAAGCTTGCCCCGAGAGTGCTCAGCGCCAGCCCAATCAGCGTGAAGCGCCGTCCCCCGACCCGGTCCGCCCACCACCCGAGCATCGGCTGGAGGAGCGAGCCAAATCCCTGAATCGCGAGTATCAGGCTGCCCACCAGCGCCAGCGGAATGTTGAGTTGCTCCAGCAGCACCGGAAGGATCGCAGGCAGGTAATTTATGTAGCCGTCGTTAAGGAAGTGAGCCCATGCAAGAGCGCCGAGAGATCCGCTAGGGGAGTCTTTGGCATTGGATGGGACCACCACGCGCGTTGACATCTTCATGCCCCGCATACTGGCATGAGCAGTGCCAGCCCGACCACCTCGAGGCTGGGCTCGCCCCTATCGGGCTGGAACCGAGCCCCGCAGGGGCTTTGTCTTTTCAGCCCGATGGCTTCAGCCTCGGGCGAGCCTTCGCGAGATTCTCGGCCACAGACAACAGAACCCCCTCTCCACATACGGGGAGAGGGGGTAAGGAGGGAAGGAGGTGCCGTTCGACCTGCCCCTGACTATCCCTGCTGCTGGTTCAACTCCACCTCGAGCTGGATCTTGACTTCATCGCCCACCAGCCAGCCTCCGGCCTCCAGGGCCGCGTTCCAGTTCAGTCCGAAGTCCTTGCGGTCGATTTTCGTCTCGGCGCTGAAGGCCGCGACGTT
>JAJYKO010000998.1 GCA_021788565.1 Chloroflexota bacterium | reverse complement strand
TTGAGGTGCGCGAACTGCTGAAGGGAAGCCCGGCGAAGCCCCTGGAGGAGAGGACGGTACCGCGCTTCTTCTGGCCCCTGGCAGTCCTCAATGCCGACCACACCGGACCTGGCAGCAACCCTCCCCGATCGGGAAACGAGGTTCATCGAAGCGGCGAGCCCGTTGGATGGATAACCAGCGGCAGCACGGTTCCCAGCTGGGTTTTCGAGGGACATAACCTCCTATCCCGGCAAACCGACGAGCAGATGCGGCGTGCCCTCGGTCTCGCCTACGTGGACTCGGCCATCATGCCCGGCGAATTCGGCCATTATGTCGAGCTAGTTAAGCCCAATTCTCCACAACCAGTCCCTGCTTTGCTAGTGAAGGCCAACCTCCGGCTGGCCCCGCCATATGCCAGACCTGTCATCTACCCGGAAGACACACGCAAGATCCATCCTGTCGCGTCCAGGAGCGGTGAGGCACCACTAAAGACGCTGGTAGAGAGGGCCATCGAGAACACTCGAGCCCGACAAACGCAGCAGGTCAATTTGATCCCGTCGGAGCAAACCCCTTCGCTGCTCGTTCGGCTGCTATCCATCCTGGACCCGGTCGGCCGGTACGCGGAGCACAACCGTCTGGAGCCCCTCGGCAAGAAGGCCCCCGACATCTATCACTACCAGGGAACTGCTTTCACCAGGGCCGTCGAAGAGGAGGTCCAGGCTTTCTTCAAAGGGTACCTGGGCTGCGATGAGGTGGAAGCTCGACCGATCTCGGGCCAGATGGCCAATCACTGCGTCTTCCGCGGCATGGTGGACTACACCAACCGCTTCCGCAAGGAAGAACCTGCCCGACTCGGCTACGTGATCGCCAACGGCCTGCGAAACGGCGGCCACTTGAGCGCTCAGATGCTCGGGTCCCTGCACAACCACGTCTCCCACGATACGCGCACGGGCAAGCCTGCGGTCCTCACCTTCCCGATCCGCCACGACAATCCGTATCTTATCGACCTGGAGGCGACCCGGGAACTGATCGACCGGTATCGCCCTCGGCTGATCGTGCTGGGCAAGAGTATGGTGCTTTACAGGGAGCCCGTGCGGGAGATCGCGGAGATGGTGCGTGACCTTGGCACAATAGTCATGTACGACATGGCCCACGTTTTGGGGCTGGCCGGCTCTCACTTCCAGGAGCCGTTCAAGGATGGCGCCCACGTTGTGACAGGGTCCACCCACAAGACCTTCTTCGGGACCCAGCGGGGCATCATCGCCAGCAACATGTCCGAGGAGACGGATCTGTGGCCGCTCTGGGAGAGGATCGTGGCGAGCGCCTTCCCTGGCAGCACCAGTAACCATCATCCTGGCACTTTGCTGGGGCTGCTTGGGGCCTGCTACGAAATGCTTTCGTTCGGCGACGCATACCAGCAGCAGGTCATTTCCAATGCCAAAGCCTTTGCACGAGCGCTGAACCGCGCCGGCCTTTCGGTGGAGGGCGATCCCTCTATAGGCTTCACCGAGACCCACCAGGTGGTACTACGAGTGGGCAAAGGGCCAGAGGTGGCGGACCGCCTGGAGCGGAACAACGTGATCGTGAACTCCCAGACCCTGCCCACGGATGCCTCGATCTCAGCCGCTTCCGGCATACGGCTTGGGGTTCAGGAGATGACGAGGTTTGGCATGAAGGAGCCGGACTTCCAGGAGCTGGCAGGGCTGGTAGCGGAGATTGTCGGCGGGAAGAGCTTCGCCGGAGAAGTGGAGCGCTTCCGCGGTCGTTTCACCGAGATGGGATACTGCTTCTCAGGCGAGATCGCAGAGCGAATGACGAAGGAACTGACGGAGGTGCTTCGCCTGGGATAGACGCCATTCCGGCTCCTGCGAGCCCCGGCTGGCAGAAAGCCGTACCACCATGTCACATTCCGGTTATCGGCCCTCGATCTCGAGGTCCAGGCTGATGTCCAGCGCTCGTATAGAATGGGTCAGGGCGCCGACGGAGATGAGGTCGACGCCCGACTCAGCGGCGGCTCGCACGGTGGCCAGGGTGATCCCGCCAGAAGCCTCGGTCATCGCCCGCCCACCAATCAGATCCACGCACCGCCTCATCTCTTCGGGGCTCATGTTGTCGAGGAGGATCACGTCGGCGCCGGCGTCCAACGCTTCCCGCGCTTCGGCCAGCGACTCTACCTCAACCTCGATCTTCACCATATGGGGCACCCGCTCCCGAGCGAGCGACACCGCTTCGCTGAACCCAAGACCACGCGCGCGCAACGCGGCCAGGTGGTTATCCTTGATCAACACGCCATCGCTGAGACAGAAACGATGATTGACCCCGCCGCCGACACGCACAGCATACTTCTCGAGGATGCGCAGGCCGGGAGTGGTCTTGCGGGTGTCGACGATCCGCGCGGCAGTGCCCACCGTCGCAGCCACGTAGCTCGCCGTCGCCGTCGCGATGCCGCTCATGCGCTGGACGAAGTTCAGGCTTACACGCTCGGCCCTGAGGATGCCCGCGACGTGGCCGCGCACGGTCGCCAACGTCTTGCCTGGCGTCAAACGGCAGCCATCGGCGACGGCAAGGTCGACCACAAGGTTCTCGTCAACGCGCGTGAAAGCTAGCGCGGCGATCTCGATGCCGGCTAGAACGCCATCCTCCTTGGCTACCATCCGGCCAACGCCCGACTGGTTGGAATCGACTAGACTATCGGTAGTGAGGTCGCCCCAGGCGAGATCTTCCGCGAGTGCACCATCGATGATACGGTTAAGTAGCAACCGGTCGGGCAACATTGTCGCCTCCTTGGTTTCGAAAATCTGCTTCAAGTGATCAAGATCGCGGCGCGATGCTTCGTTCCTGCACTCTCCGCATTGAGCCTGCCGCACTAGCCTGAAACACCACTCGCCGCAGCCAGGCGTCGTCTTCATTCGGGTAGTCTGTGCGCCGGTGCCCCCCTCGCGACTCCTCGCGAACGAGCGCCGCTGTCGTCACCAGGCGCGCGACGAGCAACAGGGCGC
>JAJYKO010000997.1 GCA_021788565.1 Chloroflexota bacterium | reverse complement strand
AGTTCAGAATCGTGAAGATCGACTTCTTGATCTCCCCCGCATACTGGGTCCCGCCGATCAAGATCATCTTCCGATCGAAGCTCACTACGACAAACGCCTCGGACCGCGTTCCATCCAGTTCGGGATCTGCCTGAAAGAGACTCACATCCAGCACAGTGAACTGCGGAACGTGCCCCCCCAATTCGTCGCGGCCTGGGCGGACGAACATGTTGCGAGCGAACAGGCTCTGCCAGGCGAGTTCCGTGATCACCCGAATAGGGATTCTGTAGGCGGGGTCGGCCCCAACATACAGGTCCTGAACGAACAGGTCCCTTCCCTGAACATATGCGAGGACTCTGCTGTAGAGTCGCTCGAAGGTTGCAGGATCGAAGGGCTGGTTGACGCTCCCCCACCAGACTCTTTCGTCGCTGGACGGCTCTCTAACGACGAACTTGTCCTTGGGGGATCGGCCCGTGTACTGTCCAGTCCTTACAACCAGAGGACCGTGCTCCGCGATGAGTCCCTCGTTGCGACAGGCTGCCTGCTCCGTGAGTGCCGCCGCCGTGAGATTCCAGTACACGTTCCGAGCGTTATGGATGCCCAGAAAATCCAACCCGTGCGAACTGGCGCGACCGATCTGCTGCATCTTGTTCTTGCCTCCTGACTCTATGTGGCGTATCGCGCTGTTCCACGCACCGACCATGCCAGAAGGTTGGAGCAAAACCCTCAGAATCTTTAGGGACTCGGTGATCCGGTGCCATTACATAGAAACCTCCGAGGTCTTGGAGACCTCGGAGGTTTTCGGCGCCCGGCGAACGTAAATAGCGCGCTATCCGAGTCGCGTCTTCAGGTCGACCAATTGCTGCCTCATGCGACCAGGCGTGCAGCTGCCAAACTGGGACAGGTGCTTCTCGAGGTCCGGGAGCTCCGCGTTCCAGGCATCGACATCCACGCGCAAAAGCTCGCGCAAGTTCTCCCGGGGAATGTCTAGCCCAGAGAGGTCCAAATCCTCCTCGTTGGGCAGCAGACCAATAGCCGTCTTCCTGGCTCCGACCTTTCCATCCACTCGATCACACATCCACTTGAGGACGCGGCTATTATCGCCATAGCCGGGCCACAGGAACTTGCCGTCGGGGCTCTTTCGGAACCAGTTCACGTAGAAGATCTTGGGGGCACGGCTCCCGAGCCTGTCGCCCATTTCCAGCCAATGCTGGAAGTAGAAGGCCATGTTGTAGCCACAGAAGGGCTTCATCGCAAACGGATCGCGCCGCAGGTTACCGACCGCGCCAACGGTCGCAGCGGTGGTCTCGGAGGAGGCCGTGGCTCCCAGGAAGACGCCGTGATCCCAGTTGAACGCCTCGTTCACCAGCGGCACCACCCCAGCCCTGCGGCCGCCAAAAATGAAGATATCGATGGGTACGCCCTGGGGGTCCTCCCAATCTGGCGCGATAGACGGACACTGGAAAGCAGGAGCCGTGAATCGAGCGTTGGGATGGGCAGCCGGCTGAGAGCTTCCCGGAACCCAGTCGTTGCCTTTCCAGTCGATCGCGTGCGCAGGAGCCGGACCCATTCCCTCCCACCAGATGTCTCCATCGTCGGTCAGGGCGCAGTTGGTGAAGATGATGTTCTCGTCAAGGGTCCCCATCGCCGCTGGATTCGACTTATAGGAGGTCCCGGGCGCCACGCCGAAGAAGCCGGACTCGGGGTTAATCGCGTGGAGCCGGCCATCCGAGCTGACCTTCATCCAGGAGATGTCATCGCCAAGCGTTTGGGCCTTCCAACCGGGAACAGTAGGCTGGATCATCGCAAGGTTGGTCTTGCCACACGCCGACGGGAAGGCCGCGGCGATGTGGTACTTCCTGCCCTCGGGGCTGATCAATCTGACGATCAGCATATGTTCCGCCATCCAGCCTTCGCGCTTGGCCGAGGCAGAAGCGATCCGCAGCGCCAGGCTCTTCTTGCCCAACAGTGCGTTGCCACCGTAGCCCGAGCCATAAGACCAGGTCAGGTTCTCGGTCGGGAAATGGCTGATGAACTTCCTTTCCATCGGAGCACACGGCCAGAGAACATCCTCCTGGCCTTCAGTCAGTGGAGCGCCCACGGAATGCAGACATGGCATGAATTCGCCGTCCGCCCCCAGCGCCTCCACCACCTTGGTGCCCACACGGGTCATAATATGCATGTTGCAGACAACATAGGGACTGTCGGTGATCTCGATGCCTATCTTGGCGATGGGCGATCCGATAGGTCCCATCGAGTAGGGAATGACGTACATGGTGCGGCCCTTCATGCAGCCCGTGTATAGCCGCCTCATGGTCTCCTTCAACTCGTTAGCTTCCACCCAGTTGTTGGTCGGCCCCGCCTCATCCTGAGCCGCCGTGCCGATGAATGTGCGCTCCTCGACCCTAGCCACGTCGCTGGGATCGGAACGGAACAGGAAGCTATTCGGCCGTTTCTTGAGCGGGATAGCCGCTCCACTCTCCACCATCTGGCCCATCAGGCGGTCGTATTCCGCCTTGCTCCCATCGCACCAGTAGATTGAATCCGGCTGGCACATCTCGGCCACCTCATCAACCCAGTCAAGGAGCCTCTGGTTTTGCACCGTGTAGGACGTTAGCGACTCCACCTTCGCCGTATCGGTCATTTGTTCCCTCACCCCCATCGTGTAGGAAATTTGTGCCGCTGCTCAGGCCGCTGTAGGAATCTAAGCGGGAACACCTCGGCTAATCGGAGTCGATGACCTACCTCAGGCTCCAACATGCCAGAGGCAATCATACTCCAACTCACCGAGCAATTCACGTGATTTCGTGAGTAGGGCATAGAACGCGCTGGGTTTCAACCCACCAACGCGCACCCTCGTTCAGATTCTCCAGTTCCAAGAGAGTGGAGTGGGCGGGTGGTGGGGTGAAAAGATAGAGCCACGGGAATTGCATTGGGGGTTGTTGGAGGACAATACCCATGCGAACAACCGTGGCTCTACGAGGGCGCACGCAACTAGCGGCGC
>JAJYKO010000996.1:729-2986 GCA_021788565.1 Chloroflexota bacterium | reverse complement strand
CATGGGCTCCGCTACCTCCTGCGACCTTCCAACCTCAGGTGGTAGCAGAGCCCATTCCCCTCACCCCACCAACCCACCAACACGGTTCAGAGCCGAATCATCAAGTAGGATGACGTGTCTTGTTCGCGATTTGCGAAGTCCCAGTCGTCCACGCTCAAGTAAAGATCAACGCTACCGCTTCCAGAATCGCTCCATTTTCCGCTCGGAGGCAACACCTGTCACTTCAATTTCGCATGACGGACACGGAGTCAACGGTCTCAACTTCGAGGGGCAACAAAAGTCCGCTCAGCCGTTAACACTATCCACCCCAGAATTGAACGGTTACCACCTTAATGATTCATAGCATCTGTTTCACCAATCAACATTTAGGATTTCGGCGTCGCCGGCCAAGCCAAGTATCTCTCCAGGACTTCCGTGCGTGAATGATCCCACTCAGACTCGTGGGTAGCCTCTCAGATCAGAATCTTGGCCACCGCGATAGATACGCATGGACTAGCCGTATATCATGATGTTCATTCAAGGCAGAGTGGAGCTATCCCCTGTTCGGTGCAACCTCGTGCACGGTGGCAAGGCCGATTCAGGGGATGACGAGAATATCGTCGCTCATGCCGTTCCTGCGCTCAAGGCGCTGCTGGCTGCCAGCCTGGAGTTGACGCGACGAAGAGACAAAGAGCAGTGAAGGGATTCCTGTACTTTGCCTATGGATCGAATCTGGACCCGACGCAGATGAAGACCCGTTGCCCCCGGTCTCGGGAGGGCCCTGTGGGCACACTCAGGAGTTGCCGTCTGGGGTTCACCTTCTACTCGCCTGGCTCGGCTGGCGGTACGGCTGACATCGTCCCGGACAGCGAGGGGGAGGTCTGGGGTCTCATCTATAGGCTCTCAGCCGACGATCTCCACTCCCTCGACCGCTACGAGGGCCACCCAACCAAGTATCGCCGCCTCCAGGTGGACGTCGATACCTTGGACAGTCTGATCGCCGGAGTGTGGACCTATGCCGTGGTAAACAAGGAGGCGTTCGTACCACCGGCAGCGTCGTATCTTGCGGTCTTGACGCAGGCCGCGGAGCGCTGCCGCTTCCCCACCTGGTATCAATCCTTGCTCCAGGGCACGGTCACCCGCATCAGGAGCGCAGAGGTGGATGAACACGCTTTTCAAAGAGCCGTGTCGAGCGGCGCGTAGATGCTACCCGTTCGTGAAGCGTCAGGCCGCCTGCACGCAGGGGTGGAGCCCGGTTCACAGGTCAGCCCCGGGGTCGAAGCGATGGAGTAACTCCAGTTGGCACACCAAGACAGCCCGCAAGACAAAGCGTTGATGTTCTAGGCCTGATGCGCTTTAGTTAGTAGAGTTGTCTCCGCCTCGCCTATCCCCCGGCCATCGGTGTCCATTCACTGCTCCGTGATTACGTAACCGTTCTGATTGAGAGTGTCTATGATCTGCGCTCTGTGGGTCGTGAACCAGTGTACCCATCGGGTGTCGTGGGCTTCAAGATTTTGTAGCACTGTAGGCATCCTCATTTCCCACTGAGCCGAAGTCCTCAGTCCCTCTTGACCAATAAACTTGATGTTGAAGCAGTAATGTTGACGGTTTTAGGCTGAGCTATTGACGCCCTGAAGTAAACGCGTTGCTAGGTGGTGCATCCCGCAAGTTCATGGCATCTTGTAGCCGCGGGCTTTACGCCCGCGCGTGGCCTCGTTGGTTCGCGAACGTCTGCCCCCAGGTGGACGCGCAGCCTAAAGGCTGCGGCGACAAACGTGATGGCGATTTGCTGGACGCAGCACTCAGTTTAAAGCAAACATGTTCGCTTCCCGAAGTATGCTCTGTTCATTCCTCCGGATCTGGAGGTCGGAAGTGCACATTCCGACAATGTCCGCCTCAGCACTCGCTGAAGCCGCAGCTGTAGCACTTGTGGCAGCCCTCTTCGTAGACCAGCGTCGCGTGGCCGCAGTCGGGGCAGAGGTCCCCTATGCGGGTCGGTTCCTCGTCTTCGGGCTCCCCCTTCAGCGCCTCCAGCTCCAGCTGGACCGGCGCAGCCCCTTCGATCTCGATGGTGGGCTCGGACCTCAGGTTCTCGGACAGCACCTGTGCCACGGCATCGGGAAGCGAGCGCACCCGCTCCCTTCCGAAGCCCAGTTGTCTGCCACCGCCTATTCCGAGGAGCTGCGACACCACTTCGCGCAGCCGCACGGTCGGAGCCAGCGGGGATGGAAGCCTCAATACCAGGGAGACGAGCCTGCCGATGGCCTCGGCAACCGCG
>JAJYKO010000996.1:0-719 GCA_021788565.1 Chloroflexota bacterium | reverse complement strand
CCGCGGCGGTGTCGCTTCCCGCCTTTCCGACGTTCAGGAACACCTCGAAGGGCTCGTTGGACCCGTTCCGGTTCACCGTCACGAAGGCCGTCCCGAGCGGTGTCTCGGCCCTGTAGGTGTGCCCGGCCACGATCCTCGGCCTCGGCTTGATCTTATCCTGGCTCCACGTGGGATGGACGGCCGCCGCTACCCTGGGCTCGGCCTCGGCCGTCTTGCTTTCGGACCCGACGTGCAGGACCTGCGTGCTCTTGCACCCGTCTCGGAAGACGGTGATGCCGAGGCAGCCCAGCTCGTAGGCCTTCATGTACACGGCCGCCACGTCGTCGACGGTGGCGGAGTTGGCCAGGTTCACGGTCTTGGAAACCCCGTTATCCGTGTGGCGCTGGAAGGCAGCCTGGGTGCGCACGTGCCACTCTGGGGCGACCTCATGGGCGGTGACGAACACCCTGCGGACGTCCTCCGGCACCTCCTCCAGGTCGTGGACCGTCCCCTGCCTCGCCACCTTCTCCATCAGCTCCTCGCTGTAGAAGTCGCGCTCCCTGGCCACGCTCTCGAAGTTGGGGTTGACGAAGGTGAGGTGCCTTTCTCCCACGATGTGCCGGAAGGCGATCGCAAACAGCGGCTCGATACCAGACGTGGACCCGGCGATGATGCTGATGGTGCCCGTGGGGGCAATGGTCGTAACCGTCGCGTTGCGCAGCTGCGGACCGTCACGATAG
>JAJYKO010000995.1 GCA_021788565.1 Chloroflexota bacterium | reverse complement strand
ACGAGAAACAGGATCAGCACGACGAAGGCGAACACGTCCTTGTACGTCGAAGAAACGTATGCCGCCGCCAGCACCTCCACCAGCCCCACCACGAGGCCTCCCACCAGGGCACCGGGGATGCTCCCCCAGCCGCCGATGATGCTGGCAACGAAGGCTTTGATGCCGACGCCCACGCCCATCTGCACGGAAATGTAGAAGACAGGAGCCAAAAGGACTCCCGCCAACCCGCCGACCGCCGCGGCCATAACGAACGTGAGAGAGGTCATGCGAGAGATATCCACGCCCAGTAGTCGTGCGGTGTCCTTGTCCTGGGCGGTCGCGCGCATTAGCTTGCCGTAGCGCGTCCGGTGGAAGAACCAGTGCTGCAGCAGGACGAGGATGGCGGTGACCACCAGGATCAGCAGGTGCTGCGGCACCAACCGGAGGCTGCCCAGCTGCAACACCTGCTGGCCGAACGGCATGTTGAAGGCTTCGGGCTGGCTTCCCCAGGTTCTGAGTGCCAGGTTCTGTAGAAAGACTGAGATCCCAAGGGTGCTGATGATGATGGTGACCGTGTTTGTGTTGCGCAGGGGGCGGTACGCCACCTTCTCCATGGCCAGCCCGAACAGCGCCATCACTGCCAGGACGAGGACGACCGACAGCAGAAACGGAATCCCCAGCATGCCCGCGAAGGTGAAGACCAGGAAAGCGCCGAGCATGACGAACTCGCCCTGAGCGAAGTTGATGATGTCCGCGGCGTTCACCAGCAGGACGAAGCCCAGGGCCACCAGACCGTAGATGCTGCCCATGGCCAGCCCGCTGACGATGATCTGAAGGAAGAACTCCAAGAAAGGTCTCCGTGTTCTGAGTTCTGGGTTCTGAGTTCTGGAAGACGCTCTCGAGAACCCAGAACTCAGAACCCAGAACTTGCGATGTTACTGGTCGGCCTTGATGCTCTTGATCATGACCGGCTTGCCGTCCTTGATCTGGGCAATGTAGGCCTGACGCAGACCGTCTCCGTTCTTGTCGAAGCTGTAGACGCCGGTAATCCCCTTGTAGTCCTTCACGGCTCTCAGCCCATCTCGAATGGCCGTGGGATCGGTTCCGACCTTCTCGATGGTCTGGGCAAGGATGTTCATGCCATCGTAGTAGACCGAGTGGATGAAGTTCGCCGGCAAGTGCGCCCTGGCCTCCATCTTCTTGGCCCACGCCTGAACCGCAGGATCGTCGCTGGCAACCCAGTCGGTGATGGTCGTGACGCCGTCGGCCGCGCTACCAGCCAGTTTCAGCGCATCCGAGACCGCGTACGCCGGAGAGCCCAGCAGCTTCATCTTTACGCCGAGCTGCTTCATGCTGGTCATTACCATGGCTGCGTCGGGTGGATAGCCCCATCCGATGACCAGGTCGGCGCCCGCCTTCTGCATGTTTAGCAGCTGCGCCGTCACGTCCTTGTCGTTCGGGTTGTACGATTCGACGTCCACCGGAGGGACGCCGAGGCTCTTCAAGTTTTCGGCGACTATCTTAGAGGCGCCCGCACCCATGTCTCCGGTCACGTAGAGGATCGCGGGCTTCTTCGCGCCCATGTCCTTGACCGCGTACTCGGCGGCTAGACGGCCCATGATGTTATCGTTCGTGCGCACCCTGAAGATCCACGGATTGCCAGCCGCGGTGACGTCCGGTCCGCTGGCGCCCGTGATGGCGGGAATGGCGGCCGTCTTGATGGCCGGCTCGATCGCCATGTCGAAGTTGGCGAAGTTGGAGATAAAGACCGCCGTCGGCTTCTGGCCGGACATCAGCTTGTTAAAGGCAGTGACGGTTCCAGCGGGCGTCGAAGCGTCGTCCTCGATGACGAGTTTCACCTGCTGGCCCTTGATCCCGCCCTTCTGATTGATCTCGTCCATGGCCATCTTGATTCCGTTGGTCTGATTGTCGCCGGTGCTGGCCTGGGCGCCGGTAACTTCGGTGACTAGCCCAATGGTGACGGGCGACGCCGTGCTGGGCGCGGCCGGCTGCGAGCTAGACGCGGCAGACTTAGAGCCGGATGACGCTGGCTGCGAGCCAGAGGCGGTCGGCTGTGCGGCCGCCCCGGGCGAGGCAGCGGGGCCGGGAGCGCAGCCGCTCAGAGCGGACAGCGCGACCGTTGCGATGACCGAAACCAGGATGATGATAGCCTTCTTGAGCCTGTGTTCCACTTGGTCCCCCTCTCCTGTCGAACGAGATTTGGTGTGGGATCTTCAGCCGCTTCCGGCCTGGACGGAAGACCGGCTCCGAAGCCGCTTGCGAGGGCGGCCTTACCGGCAAAGGAATCAAAAGAACCCCTCGTCCCTAGGGACGGAGGGGTGCTCCGCGGTGCCACCCTGGTTTGGCCCGCCCCGACCATTTCTGCTGGGCCGGCCACACTCGCCGGGCCCGGGACATCCACGATGTGATCCCGTTCCCTCTCCCGCTAACGGCGGAGCCTCCGGCGGCTACTACTCCAGGCGCCCATTCGACCATCGGGGTGCGGGGACACCCCCGGCTCGTGACTCGGTGGTCGGCCATCGGGATCAGGGGTGATCCCGACTCCTGAGCGGGTGGTTCGTCCAGGACGACCACACCTCAGCTGAGCGTACCCGTTTGGCGCCGCGTCTCCCAGGTCCATTCGGCCTCCGCGCTGCCGTCGGCTCCCACCGTATCCAACTCGCTGGGGCTCGCTCGGGGCTTACTAGTCCTGTTCATCGACAACTATCAAGTTGGGCGGCAGTATTACACGATGCTGAATGTCTGTCAACGTCTCATGCCGGCCCGAGAAGCTGTTGGTAGCGTCAAATTGCCGTGGTCTGCGCGGATGAACCGGTGAGATAATGCCAGAACCGACGCGGAGCGAAATTCGGGCTTGCGCCTCGCATGCCACAAAGGAGGAGCAAAAGCCGTGAAACGGACGAAGGCCATCCAGATACTCGAAGATGCGGGGGTCCCCTACGACGTCACCTCATACGACGCCGACGGCTTCGTCTCAGCCGTCGACGTAGC
>JAJYKO010000994.1 GCA_021788565.1 Chloroflexota bacterium | reverse complement strand
GTCGCCGAAGGTGTTCTCGGTCACGACGACATCGAAGTCGCGCGGTGACTTGATGAGCCGCATAGAGCAGGAGTCCACCAGCATGTGCTCCAGAACTACATCTGGGTACTGAGCGGACAGCCGCTCCGCGACCCGCCGCCAGAGACGCGAGTTCTCGAGAACGTTGGCCTTGTCCACGGAGGTTAGGCGCTTTCGCCTGCCCCGCGCCAGTTCGAAGGCCATCCGGATCACCCGCTCGATCTCCTTCTCGGAATAGAGCATGGTGTCCACGGCCACGGCGCCGTCCGCGGTCTCCCTGGTCTCGCTGGGCCGGCCGAAGTAGAGGCCGCCCGTCAGCTCGCGGACGAACAGCATGTCGGTGCCCCTGACCACGTCGGCCTTGACGGGGGACGCTCCCACCAACTGGTCGAACAGCTTCACCGGCCGCAGGTTGGCGAACAGCTCCAAGCCCTTCCGGATAGAAAGGAGCCCCTGCTCCGGCCGAACGGCCGCCTTCGGGTCGTCGTATTTGGGATCGCCGACGGCGCCTAACAGCACCGCGTCGCTGGCCTTCGCCTCGTCCACCACCTCGGGCTTCAGGGGAATGCCGTGAGCATCCATGGCGGCTCCGCCGATAAGCTCTTTCTTGAAGGAGAACTCAACGCCGAAGTGCTGCCCGACTGCGCGCAGCACCTTAACGGCCTGGTCGATCACCTCCGGACCGATGCCGTCGCCAGGGAGCAAAAGAATCTTGTACACGCCATAACCTCCGAGTTTCCAATTCAGGGGGGCCAGAAGTAGCGTCGGGGCTTGTCCCCGACGTGGCGCCACGTCGAGACCGGGAACGTCGGGCACAAGGCCCGACCTGCATGCGGCAACGGTCCCGCATCCTCCGAAGATCCACGAGGCGCCGTGCGGGAATTGTCCCACGCGCGGCAGAGGCGCGCAACCCGATGGGAAGTCACGTCGCCGCGGGATCCGCGCGAATGAATTCGCGGGCTCCTGCAATCGCGAAACCCGCCTTCGCGGGTTAGGGGGCAGCTACAGTCCACGCAGGCGGACTTGCCAGGCGATGAGCCAGCGGTTTATGAGGGCTAACCGATTGATCGGGTAACGCGACTAGGGCGTGCCGGCAGAGCCGCCGGCCCCTACACCCCTTGTAGGGGCGGCCGTCCCCCACACCCATTGTAGGGGCGGCCGGCTCTGGCCGCCCGCATCCTGGAGAATTACCCGGTCGACGAGCTAATAGCCATCAATCGCATGGGAACTTGCCGAATACACCACCTAGCGCTCTGGGGACACGGGGAGAAGAGTCAGTCCCGGCATCGGATAGTGGCGCGCGTTCATCGTGACGAGCACCAGCGAGTGGATCTCGGCCGTCGCCGCGATGGTAGCATCCACCAGATCCAGGGCGACGCCGTGCTGCCTGTACTCGCGAAGGAGATCGCCTGCCCTATCCCCTATCGTTCCGCTGACGGGGTAGGTATCCAGCCCCGAATGGTCAGCTTCCAGGCCTCGTAGTCGGCATAGCTTCTAAGCTCGGGATGCTCTTCGTCGCTCCACGCGCCCGCCGCCTCCCGCACAGCCTTCGTCTGCCGCAGCCGAGCCAGCTTCTCAGCCAGGGCCTCGGCAATTACCTGGCTCCTCTTCCTGGAGGGCACCAGGGCGCGCAGTTCCTCCACCAGGACCCTGGGAAGGATTACGTTAAGCCGTTCGTTCTCGCCGGTCATACACACGCTCCAGCCCATCACGGCGTCACAAGTATGTGCACGTATTAGGTCTATCAGTGTGTAGTCACAAGGTCCGGTGCTCCGCCACCTCCCCTTCAGTGGAAGTCGCTCCAAAAAAGGGTCCTGGCGGCTCCAATTACACGGACCATTCGAGGTCCCATTCACCACCACACTCGGAGCTTGCCGTTGCCGAAGGTGCAGGCTTTGCCCACGTGGGAGATACCACTCGCGAGTATCAGGGGGAGGAAGCTCGCGACCGGACCTTCGTACACCGCGGTTCCCATGACCCCCCCGAGGTTCATCCTGGCGTCCTGCCGGCTGGAGTACCGCTCCCAGCTCACCCAGCGCGTGTCGCTGCTCGACAGTTCCACGCGGCCTGCTTCCTCCACCATGCCGCGAAAGTCCATATCCCACTGATGTCCACCATGGAAGTATGCGAGGGAAGACAGCCTCCGCAGCGCTGACCGCACCAGGAGCGGGAAGGCCGGCTCGCCGACGAGCTTGCCGTCGGAGACGAGGCGGGTGGGAGTCTCGAAGCGGACCGAGAGACGGGAAGGCGCATAGCTCCGACACCACTCCACGAGATCGGACCCCGTGACGCTGAGGTCGACAGAGCAGGGCAGAACGTTCCCATCCCTATATATCGGTTCCGAGCGGCCCATGGCAGGATGCTCCGCGCGGACCTCCTCCAACTGGTAGCGTCCCCGGCCTCGTCCGATGCCGGTCGCCCCAAGCCTGCTGAAGGACTCGACGAAGTAGGGGAGGTAGGCAATGCCCCTCCCCATCAGGATCGTGCGGAATTCGATAGCCGATCCGGGCTCATACACGGGAGGTGGGTCCTGGGGCGGCTCCAGCACAAACGGATGGGGGACATCCCGCTGGGACCTCAGAACCTCCGAGTCCGGGGGCAGCTTCGTCTCGAAGACATAGCCGTACGGGCAGTTGTGGGATACCGAGCAGCCATCGCAGTTGTCGGGCGGCCTGTTCCTCTGGAAGCAGGCCACGCGCTTGAAGGTAGATCCGAAGGCCCCTCGCAGGGTGCTGCCGGCGTTTGGTGGCAGGTGGACGGGGTCGATCGCCTTGAGAAGGAACCTGTACGCCGCGAATTGGAGGTTGGGCAGGTCGCTTCTCACTGTGTCTCCAGCCCTTCCAGGGCGAGGCGGGAGGCCACTTCGAAGGGGTCTTCCCCGAGCTGGATCCCCAGGTCCTCAAGCGCGGTGGCCATGTCATGGATGGGGTCCGCCTCGCCGTACCTATCTCGCAGCGAGCTCTCCGACACCCCC
>JAJYKO010000993.1 GCA_021788565.1 Chloroflexota bacterium | reverse complement strand
CGAGCTGGGGATCGTGCGGCTGCTGGCTCAGGTGGATAGGATATCCGAACTGCAGGGTTTCTACGAGGAGATGCTGGGGAAGCTGGAGGCACACGACCAGAAGAGCGGTGGAGAGCTGCTCAAAACACTAGAGGTACTATTTCATTGCCACGGCAACCTAACGCGGGCGGCAGAACAGCTATCGCTCCACCGAAACTCCTTGCTGTACAGAATGGAACGTGTACAGGAGATCAGCGGGCTGGATATGGAGAACCCGGAGACGCGTTTATCGATGCAGGTGGCGTTGAAGATAAGGCAGCTGCTGGAGGCGCAGCGGAACCGCCACGGTCAGGGCGGGGCGTAGGCGAGGGACGTTTCGTCACGCGCCGTACGTTGTATCCTGGAATCAGGATGTAGGGGCGGCCGTCTCTGGCCGCCCGCATCCGGGGGAACTACCCAATCAACGAGTTAATGGGCATAAGCGTCGGTTCCAGGACGGGGAAGGAAGCAATCAGACCAGACCAGTAGGTAGGAGGGTAGAAGGTGACGTTTCAGGGCACAGAATCTGATGGGGTTCGGGAGATCCTCGAAACCGTTGAGCGAGAACGGGTCAAGTTCGTCAACCTGCAGTTCACCGACATCATGGGTATGGTCAAGCACGTGACGATTCCGGCACACGAACTGGAAGACACCCTGGAGCACGGCAAGTGGTTCGATGGGTCGTCCATCGAGGGCTTCGCGCGAATCCACGAGAGCGACATGTACCTGGAGCCGGATCTCTCCACCTTCGGGGTGATTCCCTTCGGGGAGAACGGGATGATCACGGCGAAGGTCACATGCAACGTTTGCACGCCAGATGGGGAACCGTTCGCAGGAGATCCCCGGTTCGTGCTTCGGAAGGCCGTCGAGGACGCGGAGGAGATGGGCTTCCGCTTCTTTGCGGGCCCTGAGCTGGAGTTCTACCTATTCAAGATGAACGGCGATGGCAGTCGGGTGCCTCTGCCTCACGATGAGGGCTCCTACTTCGATATCTCCACCGATTTGGCGGCCGAGGTCAGGAAGGAGATGGTGGAGTCGCTGGAGCTGCAAGGCATCGCGGTGGAGACCAGCCACCACGAGGTGGGTCCCGGCCAGCACGAGATCGACATGCGCTACGACGAGGCGCTTCGCATGGCGGACAAGGTGGTCGAGTTCAAGAGCACCCTCAAGTCGGTGGCGCACCACCATGGCCTGCACGCCACCTTCATGCCGAAACCGGTCTACGGCATCGCCGGCAATGGCATGCACACTCACCAGAGCCTGTGGAGCGTCTCCGACGGCAAGAATGCCTTCTACGATCCACACGACCAGTACGGTCTCTCCGAGGTGGCGAAGAAGTTCATAGCGGGGCAGCTGTTCCATGCGAAGGGCATGTGCGCTGTGCTGTCGCCGCTGG
Organism: Chloroflexota bacterium; assembly: GCA_021788565.1. Next base: position 1,580 of record JAJYKO010000993.1, on the reverse strand, counting down.
TGAACTCATACAAGCGGCTGGTCGCGGGCTTCGAAGCGCCGGTTTACATAAGCTGGGCACGGACGAACCGCTCCGCGCTTATCCGTATCCCCAAGATCAGTCCGCACAAGTCCGTCGCGACTCGCATCGAGCTTCGGAGCCCCGATCCGAGCTGCAATCCGTACCTGGCCTTCGCGATCATGCTGGAGGCCGGACTGGACGGCATTAAGAAGAACATGGCTCTCCCGCAGCCGATCGAAGAGGATCTCTTCGAGTTTTCGGACGAGATGATGGCGCGGCACGGGGTCGGCGTGCTGCCTGGTTCCCTCCATCAGGCGCTGGATTTGCTGGAAAAGGACGAAGTGGTCCAGGCTGCCATGGGGCCTCACGTCTACGAGCGTTTCCTGGAGGCGAAGACGATGGAGTGGAAGGAGTTTCGTCAGAACGTCACCTCCTGGGAGATCGACCGATACCTGGGCGTGTACTGACCTAACCCCCCAACCCCCTTCCCGATGCGGGAAGGGGGCGCTGCCCTGCCCTGGCCCCGGATCGGGAAGGAGGGAACGCCTCCCTACCCTGGCCCCGGATCGGGAAGGGGGGATACGTTGTTACCCTGGCCCCGGTTCTCCGTCGGTGCGCCGTCAAAATATCCGGAAGAGGGGGTGGGTCTCGACGACAGGGCGCACCCTGTTCAGCTTGGCGACGTGGGCGACCATGGCATCCATGGTTGCGACGGCCGGGTAGGCCCACGGCGCGTTGCGGATTGGCCCGTAGAACACGAAGTCCCCTCCGTGAGCCTGGGTCATGGACAGTACTACCGATGCTGCGGCCTCGAAAGCGGGTGTTCCCTTTGCCCGCAGCTTGCTCCACATGTAGATGGCGTTGGACGGCGCGCAGCCGGCCGGGTAGCCCAACTCCTCCTTCACCAGGCGAATCCCCTCGGCCGTCCAGCCAACGGAGGGGATGTCCAGCACCCCCGTGTCTACCAGGATGTTCTCAATGCCTGCGCGTTCGGCAGCTGGGAGCAACCGGTCGCGCAGGAGGCTCAGCCGGTCGGCCGGGCGCACCGCTCGGTTGCTGAGGGCGAGCAGAACAGCGCTTCCCACGCGGCATTCCCTCAGCGTGGCCAGCTCTTCGTCGGTACAGTGTTCGTCAAGCGAGTTGTATATGAGTCGATCTGCAAGATCGCTGCCGCAGAAGTGCCGCACCGCTTCCAGACGGGCCTGCGGATTGGGCGAATCTACCAGGAGTGGTGCGTCGCAGCAGGAGGCCACGAACTCAAGATAGCGGATAAGGGCCTCGCCCGTGTCCCCGATAACGTCCACAATGCGCGGGTTTCCCGTCTCCGCCGCAGCCACGGCCTCTCGTTCCAGCAGCGTCCTGGCTCTGGCCTGGTCGAATAGTCCCTTCTGCCGGTCGCTCACGATGGCATGGCCACCGAAGAAGATACTGCCGATCAGCACGGTAGGCCGCTCGCCGGGCTGTCCGCCCAGTTCCACGTTGCCGATTCTGCACACCTTCTGCTGTGCCGTAAACTTCAGCATGGATAGGTTCTCCATCGCGGGGGCGGAACTTCTTTCCGCCCCCGTGTTCTGACCAAG
>JAJYKO010000992.1 GCA_021788565.1 Chloroflexota bacterium | reverse complement strand
TGCCGCACCCAGGGCGCCGACCTGGTCGTGACACAGGACCCGTTCTTCACGGGGGCCGTAGGCTACGCTATCAAGCGCGGGTATGGGGTGCCGCTCTGCGTCCAGATCCACAGCGACAACATCGGCTCCGAGTGGTGGCTCAGGGAATCGGCCCGCAACCGGCTGATGGAGCCGATGGGGAAGTGGCTGGTCCGACGAGCGGACACCGTCCAGGTAGTGAGTAACACCATCGCAGGCAGACTGACGAAGCACGGCGTTGCGCCAGACCGCATCTGGAACATCATGGCAGCTGGCGGGATCGATGTCGCGCTTTACCGCGATGCCGATGGTTCCAAGATTCGCACACAGCTCCTCGGAGGGCGGCACAAACACCTGGTGCTCTTCGTGGGGCGGCTGGTAAAGGTGAAGGACCTGCCATCGTTGCTGGAGGCGGCATCCCTGGTGGTGAGGGAGCTGCCCGATACCCTCTTCGTGCTGATCGGAGACGGTCACGAGCAGGCGGCGATCGAGAACCTGTTGCGTCAACATCAATTGCAGGATAATGTGATGCTGCTGGGTGGCGTTGCCGCTGAGGAAACACCCAGCTACTTCGCTGCCTGCGACCTGTTCGTCATGTCGTCCCTGTACGAGGGAAAGGCCAGGACCCTCGTGGAGGCTGCCTGCGCCGGCAAGCCGATCGTGACCACCGCCGTCAGCGGCGCCGACGAGGTGGTGGTAGACGGCGAGACCGGCTTCATAGTCCCAGTGAGGGATCCCGCTGCCCTGGCGGATCGTATGCTCCAGCTCCTGCGGAACGCGGATCTGGCCAGTGCGATGGGCACACGGGGGCAGGAGCTGGCCACCAATGCGTACGACCGGCAGCGAAACCTCAACAAGATCGCACTGATGTGGGAGGCTACGGCAAAATGCAGGACAACGGCCGCAGGGATGGGGCGTTGAACTTTGCGATACTGGGGTGCGGAAGGATAGCCTCTCGGCACGCCGACGCGATCTGGGCGCGCGGGGATAGCCGCCTGGTCGCCGTCTGCGACAGTGGCGAGGAGAGGGCATCACGCATGGCCTCTCAGTACGGGGCCGAGGCATACACGAGCTACGAGCGGATGCTGGAGCGGCCCGACCTGGACGTAGTGTGCATCTGCACCCCCAGCGGCCTCCACGCCGCAGGCGGCATGGCCGCTGCTCGAGCGGGCAAGCACGTGATCGTCGAGAAGCCGATGGCCCTGACGCTGCCGGATGCCGACGCCCTGGAGCAGACCTGCCGAGAGATGGGCGTCAAGCTGACGGTGGTGCTCCAGAACCGCTACAATGCCCCGATGAAGCGGCTGCGGGAAGCGGTGGACGCCGGCAAGCTGGGCAAGCTGCTCCTGGCAACCGTGACCGTTCGCTGGTACAGGCCCCAGGAGTATTACTCGGGCGACGACTGGCACGGCACCTGGGCCATGGACGGGGGCGCCCTGATGAACCAGGCGATCCACCACATCGACGCCCTGCAGTGGATGATGGGGGAGCCCGAGAGCGTCTTCGCCTACACCGCGACACTGGCCCACAAGATAGAGGCAGAGGATATCGGGGTCGGCGTGGTGCGCTTCAGGAGCGGATCGCTGGGCTCTATCGAGGGATCCACGATCACCTACCCTGCCAACATCGAGGGGTCGCTGGCGGTCTTCGGGGAGAAGGGCTCGATCAAGATCGGGGGCAACTCCCTGGACAGGATAGCCTTCTGGAAGGTGGAGGGCGAGGTTGAGCACGAGACCGAGATCCTTCGCCGCCAGGAACTGGATCCGCCTCCCAGCCGTTACCTCTCCCACAGCATCGTGCTGGAAGACATGGTGAGGGCGATCAGGGAGGACCGGGAGCCGGCCACCAACGGGCTAGAGGGCCGCAAGTCGCTGGCGCTGGTGCTGGCGCTATACGAGTCCGCCCGCGAACGGCGCGAAATTCCGATGGATGAGGCCCGATGATCAGCCCAACTGCCAGGATATATCCCAACGTTCGCTTCGGGGAGAACGTCGAGATCGGCGACTTCGCCATCATCGGCGTGCCACCGCGAGGCAAAGCCGAGGGGGAATTACCGACGGTGATCGGGGACGGAGCCGTGATCCGCTCGCACAGCGTCATCTACGCGGGCAACATGATCGGCAACCATTTCCAGACCGGCCACCACGTCATGATCCGTGAGGAGAACCAGATCGGCGACGACGTAAGCATCGGGACAAGCTCCGTCGTGGAGCACCACGTCCGGATCGATGGAGGGGCGCGCATCCACACCCAGGCGTTCGTGCCCGAGTACTCGATACTCGAAGAGGGGGCCTGGATAGGCCCGAACGTGGTGCTTACCAACGCTTTGCACCCCCTCTGCCCGAGGGCTAAGGATTGTCTCAAGGGCCCGACCATCAAGCGCGGGGCAAAGATAGGAGCCAACTCGACGATCCTGCCCTACGTGGTGGTGGGGGAGGACGCCCTGGTAGGGGCAGGCTCGGTGGTTGTGAAGGATGTCCCACCCAGGATGGTGGTGGCGGGCAACCCGGCCAGGGTGATCAAGGGTGTAGACGAGCTGACCTGCCCTCTGGAGCTAATCGACAAGCCATACGGAGGTGAGCTATGAAGATCCCTCTTTGCGACCTGAAGGCCCAGTACGGGTCGATCCAGGACGAGATCGACGACGCCATCAAGAGCGTGATCGCCAGAACCAACTTCATACAGGGCGAAGACGTCAGGCTGTTGGAGAGGGAGTTCGCGGCCTTCTCGGGCACGAGGTTTGGGGTTGGCACATCCTCAGGCACTGACGCACTGCACCTGGCCCTTCTGGGGCTGGGTGTCGGCCCCGGCGACGAAGTGATCACCACCCCCTTCACATTCACGGCGACGGCCGAGCCCATCTGCTACTGCGGCGCGAAGCCGGTCCTGGTCGACATCGACCGCAAGACCTATAACCTCGATCCGGCCAGGATCGAGGCGGCCATCACCACAAAGACGAAGGTGATAATGCCGGTC
>JAJYKO010000991.1 GCA_021788565.1 Chloroflexota bacterium | reverse complement strand
TGGTTGGAGATCGACTCCCTGTCCTGCATCGAGATCAACTATGACAACAATGGTCCCCGGTTGCCCGATCTACTGCCCCTTCTCAGGAATATCCAGGAGGCGAAGCCGCTGGTCATCCGAGGAGAGCTGACGGTTGAGGAGATCGCCTGGGTCAAGCGGGAGCTATCACCTCGCGGTCTGCTGCTGAACCTGGTGGCGATGTCAGTCGTAGAGGCTCGAACGCTGATGGCTGCGCTGAGAGGGTAGCGGAATCGCGCGGGTACGGCGGGTGCAGTTTCCATCGCCAGAACAGCCGCTCGGTGAGCTATCGAGGGCAGATGGGAGGCGTGGAACCGTGAGACTGCGCATCGATGTCAGGGTACGGGGCATCGGGGAGAGGGAAGAACCGGCGCCTGCCAGGAGGAATGAAACTCGCCGCGGCCGAGCACGTGGAGAGGGCCTATTTGCCGATGACAGCGTGCTGCGAAGGGTCACAAGAGAATCCGTTGGGTTGCTTGGGGGAGGACGCGGCATCCTGATGCAGATCGCCCACCCCATGGTGGCAGCTGGTGTGGCGGACTACAGCAGCTTCAAGAGCGACCCGCTGGGCAGGCTTCAACGCACCATGGATATCACCCTGGGTATCGTCCTCGGCGACCGGGAGCACGCAGAGGAGGTTCTGCGCCAGTTTCATGCGATCCATGGCCGTGTCAAGGGTCAGCTCAGCCATGACGCCGGTCCATTCTCGGCCGGCACACCCTACTTCGCCCACGACCCGGCCTTGAAGCTGTGGGTGCATGCCACACTTATACAGACCACCCTCGTGGTGCACGAGCGGTTCGTGGGGCGGCTCTCGCCCCGCGACCGGCGGCGCTATTACGAGGACTCGATCCTGCTGGCCAGGCGGTTCGGCATTCCCGACACAATAATTCCACCAACCCTGGAGGAGCTCGACGCATACATTGATGAGATGGTGAGCGGCGACACCCTCGCCGTCACTGAGACGACTCGCGACCTCGCCACGCACGTTCTCTATCCGAACGTATGGATCGTTCCCCGTACGGTTGGTCCCCTCGCGCGCTTCGTCACGGCCGGGCTGCTCCCGGAACGGCTGCGAGAGGCCTACGGGTTCGAGTGGGATGCGGGCAAGCAGGCACTGCTGGACCAGATCAGCCGCGGTGCGCGACTGATGATCCCCCTCACCCCGTCATGGATTCGGCTCGTGCCCCACGCCGGCGGCGGCCAACTCCTCGACTGGGTGATACGGGGAAAGCCTCGCTAATCCCTCTTCGGTCGGATCCACATTCGCTCTCCAGAGTGATGCCCCTCGTTCGGCGTTCGGAGATACTGCCTCCGCGCCGCTGATCCGGCGCCAAGATATCTTGTCCCGAGGAGTCAGCCGTATCAGTTTCCAGGACCGAACACCATTAGCACACGACTAGATTCAACGTGAGGGAATCAACATGAAGCGTCTCGACGAATACGTCATACAAACAGAGGGGCCAAGCAGGTCGTTCAACGGGATTCGTGCCCTTCCAGGAAACCAAGTTAGAATGAGTACTTTTGTTTTGAAAATCATTGCGCTCGCAGCGATGCTGACTGACCATTTGGAAGGATCTTTTCCTGATACCTTCCCGGTTGCTTTCGGATGGATCGGCAGAATTTCGATACCTATATTCATGTTTTGCGTTGTTCAGGGCCTGATCCATACAAGCAATACGAAAAGATATCTGTTCCGCCTCTATATCGGATCAGTAGTTATGTCTGTTGGGACCTTTATCTTGCGAATATCCTTTTCGGGAGCCGAGGCTCAGATTGCGGATAACATATTTGCTACATTCTTTCTATTGGCTGTCCTGATTACACTAGCGAGAGGTAGGCTAACTGAAAGCAAGAGAGTTGGATTGTGGATCGGCTTCATACTGATTCAAATTATGAGCATTCTACTCGTCACACGGCTTCAGACTATATCGAGGTCGTATGCATACTTAGCAAATGGGTTAGTCCCGAACATTATATCAAGTGAAGGTGCCGTTATCTTTATGGTACCTGGCATTCTTATGTATGTGTTCAAAGATAGTCGCGTAAAATTGGCACTTATGTATACCTCCTTTTGCGTCTTGATGTTTGCCAGCGCAGGTATTTCTGGCTTCACAGCTCAAAGTTTGCTCTTTGGTAATTACCAGTGGATGATGATCATAGCCCTCCCGTTGATGCTGTCCTACAATGGCGAAAGGGGGAGAAGTCTAAAATACTTCTTTTACGCGTTCTATCCTTTGCACATTTGGTTTTTGTTCTTAATCGCAAACTTTGTGCTCTGATCCTGCGCAGGTCACCCCTGCTTTTGACATGGCTCAAGTCCAGGAATACACTCGAAGGAGGTATCATAGTTGAGCTTCAGCAACCTTGTGGCTTCAAGGGCAAGATGCATTACCTGTTCCGCCGCTTCCGTGGGCTCCGGTGGCGGTTGACCCTGTCGTACACCCTCGTGACCGTGTTGGCCATCCTGGCCCTGGAGGCCGCGTTCTTCGTCGCACTCCGGGTCCGCTACCAGGAAGGGTTCTCGATTAACCCCGTCGTCGTCCACATCGGCTTGATCATAAACGTGATCGTGCTCGCGATCCCCTTCGCGCTAATGGGAACCCTGTTCGGGTACGCCTGGACGCACTGGCTGACCGGGCGGCTGCGGCTCCTTGCCGACGCGGTCGACGCCTGGGGAAGGGGCGACCTCGAGGTCGTGGCCCGCGACGCCTCCGACGACGAGATCGGCCAGCTCGCCCGCCGGCTCAATCACATGGCCGAGCAGCTGCAATCCCTGCTGGAGACCCGACAGGAGCTAGCCGTAGTCGAGGAGAGACAGCGACTGGCGCGCGACCTGCACGACGCTGTCAAACAGCAGGTCTTCGCCACAGCCATGCAGCTCGGCGCCGCACGGGCGGTGCTGGAAAGCGACCCGAACGCCGCCGACGAGCTCCTGGCCGAGGCCGAGCGGCTGGTCAACCAGGCCCAGCGGGAG
>JAJYKO010000990.1 GCA_021788565.1 Chloroflexota bacterium | reverse complement strand
CTAGTGGTCGGCCTGATCGTAGACCAGTATGGCTTCCCCATCGCGCTGATGACCAGCGCGTGCGTCGTCCTGCTGGGTGTGGCGGCAACCCTCCTTTTTGTCCCCAGGCACATCGGTCCGGAGCCCGTCGAGCACGTCGCATAGCGGTCCGCGGCCGCCTGTAGCAGCCGAGTCAGCAAACTGCTAGACTGAGATCGCCGAGAGACGAAGAAGCCTCGGACCCTGGGCGCCCTGTTTCTTAGGCAAGAGCTCTGGGCCCTAGCCCTGTGACGGCGCCAGGATCATCGCTAGTCTGGGAGTGAGCCATCATGTCCTACTGGATCATCACGGGCCGAGAGGGTTGCCCTGTAGCCAAGCGCGTGACCCAGGTGGTCTCCCAGGAGGAGACTGACCATCAATCAGGTGAAGAGGGGCCACTGTATCGGTGGGTGGTCGAGGCTTGCGAGGGCCAGATTCAGAGGCTCGCAGCCGATCCCCACGTGGTCCGCATCACCTGGGAGCGCAGATAGCAGCCGGAGGCCTCATCACGTGTTGGCCCGCACGGAGGGTTATCGCACCATACCAGCTACGAGCTTCATGTTCCGCTATGTTCCATCCGGCTCTGGCGAGTAGTAGAATAATGGGAACTTGTGCTCTTGGAGGAGGCAGCCGGAGATAGTGATTGCAGACAACTTCCACGTCTATTCCGACCACGCGCTTCTTGGGCACAAGCTGGCAGTGCTCCGCGACCGACGCACGCCGCCGGCCCGATTCAGCCAGTTGCTCAAGGAGATCTCCCTGATGCTCCTGTCGCACGCCACGGCCGATCTTCCAACTCGCGAAGTGCCCGTGATCACCCCGTGCGGGCTGACAACTCAGCGAGTGCTCTCCAAGCGAGTGAGCTTCGCGCCCATCCTCCGGGCGGGCGCCGGGATGATACCGGCGGCTCAAGAGCTCATGCCCGGCGCGCCGATCTGGTACCTCGGTCTCTACCGCGACGAGACTACGATGCGGCCGGTTCGCTACTATGACAAGATGGATGGCTATCCGCCCGTAGACATCGCGTATATTCTCGACCCCATGCTCGCCACCGGCGGGTCGGCAGTTCTCGCCGCCACCCGGCTCAAGCAGAAAGGCGTCAAGAAAGTGAGCTACGTTGGCGTGATCGCCGCGCCAGAGGGTGTTCGGCACCTCCACGGGGAACACCCTGACGTCGAGATTTACGTGGCCGCGCTGGATGAGCGTCTGAACGAAAGCGCCTACATCGTGCCCGGTCTGGGGGACGCGGGCGATCGGCAGAACGCGACGGGAACTAACGACCCGACGGACGACCCGTTTGTGCCCGAGGAGACTGCTGCCGAGATGCGTGGCCAGGCGAGGCTGCTTTAAGAGCCTGAAGGCACCGCCAAATCATCAGCGAGTGACCTCAATAGCGGCCGCGGCGGAATGCCGCGGCCGCTCTCGCGGCGACCTAGAAGGGATAACCCTTCATCCCAAAGACACCCTTAATGGCGGAGATCTCTCCGCCCAGGCTGTTGCAGTGGCCTATCACGAAGGCCTCGAACGCGGTGGCGACCGTCATCCGCATCGAGAACACCTCTATCTCACGCGCCAGCGTCTCGTCGCTGGCCGATTCTATGAAGTCCCTCGTACTGGCGAAGACGGCCTGCGCGTACTGGCGCACAGCAGGCAGATCGACTTTGGCCGAATGGTACCATTCCCCGAGGTCACCCTCCACCATGCCTGGCCAGGGCATCGGTTTGTCGACGCCGGTCCGGCCGGCCCAACTGCCGGCAAACAGCGGCGGCTTTCCCTGTAGCATCCCGTTGACGATGATGTCCTCCGACAGCGCCACGTGAGCGTAGCTGGATCCGATCGGATTGGCGTTGCCAGGGGCGGGACGGTTTGCGAGTTCCTGGCTCACGCCTTTCATGGTGCCCTCCAACACCTGCTCGTGGGCCATCTCCAGGGCGGCTTTGAGGACGGACTGAGCGGACAGAGCCGAGACGGACATGCGTTTCCTCCTTCCTCGCCGGGGCGGCGAGGCTGTGATCCTACACTACAGACCAGGCTGGCAACTCGGTTCGACCGCCGGCCCGGTCCGGAGCCCGCGATGCGTGGCTCGGGTCATAGTCAGCAAGACTCAAGCCGCTCGGGCGGCTACCCCCTTGACAGACAGCCCTCGCCGCTGCATAATAATTCGGTGTTTGGCGAAATAGCGAAGGAGATGGCACATGTCCATCAACGACGTCTTCAGGGCACTCAGCGACCCGACCAGGCGGGAGATCCTCCGTCTGCTCCAGTCGCGGGACATGACCGCGGGCGAGATAGCCGAGCAGTTCCCGCTGGCCAGGTCCACCCTCTCCGGGCACTTCAACGTGCTCAAGCAGGCCGGATTGATTGTCACTGAGCGCCAGGGCACTACCATCGTCTACAGCCTCGACATCTCCGCGTTCGAGGAGGCTACGGCGGCTGTGATGGAGTTGTTCGGCGTGGGCAAGGAAAGGAGCCAGGAGAATGTTTAGGATTAGCTGGAAGACCGAGTTGCCAAACTGGGTACTGATCGCCGGAATGTTTCTGCTGGCGGCCATAACGTGGCCCACCGCCCCGGATCGGATCCCTGTGCACTGGAACGTCTACGGCCAGGTCGATCGCTACGGCGGCAAGGTTGAAGGGCTGCTGGTAATCCCACTGCTGACCCTGGGAATCTACTTCCTGCTGCTCTTTATGCCGAGAATCGACCCGGGCCGGGCCAACTACCAGCGGTTCGCCGGCGCCTACTCCATCATCCGGATTGCCACTACCGCATTGTTGGCTGTGATCTACGGCGTCACCAACCTCTCGATACGCGGTTACCGGATCGACATGTCGATCGTGGTATCGCTGGCGGTGGGTGCTATCCTGATCGTGATAGGAAACCTCATGGGGAAGATCCGCCCCAACTGGTTCGTGGGGATCAGGACACCCTGGACCATCTCGAGCAAGGCGTCCTGGACCAAGACCCACCGTCTAGGGGGGCGGTTGTTCATCGTG
>JAJYKO010000989.1 GCA_021788565.1 Chloroflexota bacterium | reverse complement strand
GTAGGGGCCGGCGGCTCTGCCGGCCCGCTCGATTCGGCTACTCCTAGCCTCGCACCGGCAGCGTAGCGAGGTACCCCTTCAGGCGGCGCATTCCCTCGGCGATGCGCTCCGTGGAAGCGGCGTAGGAGAAGCGCAGATACCCTTCGGCGTTGCTCCCGAAGTCGATCCCAGGGGCCACCGCCACGTGAGCCTTGCGGAGGATGTCGTAGGCGAACGAGAGGGAGTCGGTCGAGTACTTCTGCGCATTCACCAGGATATAGAATGCCCCGGTAGGGGGAGTCGGGATCTCAAACCCAAGCCCCCGAAGGCCCTCCAGCATGAAGAGGCGCCGCTCGGCGTAGATCTGCCTCATCCTCTCCGCGTCCGGTCCCGCTTCTCGGAGCGCCGTGACTCCAGCCTGCTGGACGAAGGCGTTCGCGGAGATGAAGAAGTTCTGGGCGATCTTTTGCATCGCCCGAATCAGTTCCCTCGGCGCGATGACATATCCGAGCCGCCAGCCCGTCATGGCGTACAGCTTGGAGAACCCGTTCAGGACGACCGCCCTATCGGTGTACTCCAGCATGGAGTGTTCTTTACCCTCGTAGACCAGTCCATGGTAGATCTCGTCGGCCACCACTATCGGCTTGAACTCCGCTATGCGCTCCATATGCTCGGGGCTCAGCACTATGCCGGTTGGGTTCGATGGCGAATTGATCATGATCGCCTTCGTTCTTTCCCCGATCTTCTCCTGGAGCGCCTCCGGCCGGAGCTGATAACCCTCTGACTCCTTCACATCGACGTAGACAGGCACCCCATCCGAGAAGGTGATGTAGTTCGGATAGCAGGCATAGTACGGATTGGAAAGAATGACCTGGTCGCCCGCCTCGAGCAACACGGAGTACAGCATGAAGAGAGCAGGCGACGTGCCCGACGTCACCAGCACCTGATCCGGATCGACGTTGACGCCGTACCGCTTGTGGTAGTCTTCGCTGATCGCCTCGCGGAGCTCCAGCAAGCCGAGGCTGTGGGTGTAGTGGGTCTGGCCGTCCCGAAGCGCCTTCGCGGCTGCTTCCTTGATGCAGTCCGGCGTATCGAAATCCGGCTCGCCTACCTCCAGGTGAACGATGTCGACACCGGACTTCTGGATCCGTTGCGCCTCCTCCAGCACCTCCATCACCAGGAAGGGTGAGACGTCGGACCTCTTGCTCTTGAGCATGGAACAGGGACCTCCTCGGCAATCAGGGGATTATAGCATCTGGACGCGATCTACCTGCCGGCTGCCACGTACGATTGCGGGCTGGCGTTGGCCCGGCCCTCGAGCGTCGGACCGCTGTCGCTCCAGTCTCGCTGTATCGTCACATACTTCCCCTGCCAGACGTCGCCGGGCACGCCGGTGTGCGGCGTCAGATAGGTGACAGGGGTCAAGAAGCTGTTCACCCAGTCGTCGATCGGAATGTAGCGGTCCTCGCCAAGCCAGGACCTGCTCCCGCGGTTGGGATCCATGACGTACACCCCGAGGATCTTCGCCTGGGGGTACGTCTGGTACGGATCGGACGTCGCCCGTACCCCCCGGATCAGCACGTAATGGTCGCCCTGCCATATCAGCCCCACCGACGGCTCCTGGTACTTCGGGTTCGCCAGGAGCCAGGCGACGGTGGCAGTCGCCGCCATTGGATCGTCGTACGTGAAGTGATTGAAACCACGGTCGGGCAACCACTGATGCGCCGCCGACGCGACGGCGTAGGGTGAGGCATCCCACTGATCCTCGGTGAAGCCGGCATTGTGGCTCAACTCCCAGTTCCAGAGCTGCTGCTGCACCGAGTAGTCCTGACCGAGGGGCTGCCTCTGGTCGTACTCCACCCAACTTTCCAGGTCCGCAGGATCGCACCAGATAGCAGTCGCCTGAGAATGGTATGGCAGCGTAAGATCCAGGTCGAAAGCCGCTGGATCGGGCGGCGGGGGCGCGGAGGCAAGCCAGTCTCCGTAGACATAGCCGACGACCGACCCGTCCGTGACCCTCCACCAGGAATCGTTGACCGGTCCCGACAGCAACTTCAACAGGGTGCCAGAGGAGAGCACATCCACCACAGGGTTCTCGATGCCGGGTCCTGCCCGGAGATTAAGCTGATCCGCGAGCACAGTAGCTCCGCCGCCCACCGATAGGTTCTCCGCGGCGGTAGCGCCCGGGGCTGAGAGGGTCAGAAACAAGAGAAGAAGCGCACACGCACCGGCAATGTGGGCCCATCGGAGCAACAACATCATCCCGACCTCCAAACCCCGCCAGGATAGGACAGCTGGGCACTCCTGACAAGAGGAAAGAGAGGGCGAGCTATGGACTCGGCCTTGTCTGCACTTCTGAGGTTGGCGTGGGCGTACGGATGGAAAGCGGCACCACCGGGCGAATGGCAGTGGGGGTCGGCGTACGACGCAGAAGGGATGAACTGGGCGTGGGCGTGTGGGTCAGAATCGGTGCAGTCCCGACTCCCCCGCCAGGCCTGCCGCTCTCGAGGGTTGTGGGAGTTGCGGTACGCTGGAGCGACCTTCCAGGAAGCCCTGTGGTGCCGCTGGGAAGGGCCGGTCGGGTAGAATAAGTGGGCCGTGGGGTAAGGGTATGCGCCGCGGCGGTCCCCGCGCGAGGTGTAGGTGTCTCGGTGGGCTCAGGAGCCGCGACTTCCGGCGACCAGCCGTTGGACTGAACCACGCCCGCCGCGCTGGAAGGCGCAGCCTGATCCGCCGGCACCGAAAGGTCCGCAAGGGCGATGTCATCGGAGCCGAGTTGGATAACGATCTTTCCAGAGTCTGCGGATTCGTCAGTCTGCGTGACCGGTAGCTGCACCTTGAGGTCGGCCTGAAGCTGGCGCGCGAGCGCGTCGCCATCACCTCCGGTTCCGTCCAGGATATCCGAATTGATCCTGGCTGTCCCCGTAGTCGGCATTCCGATGTTATAGCCGAGCTTCGCGAGAACAGATCCGAGCCTTCCCGCGGTCCCCGGCACGCCGGTATCGTTCTCGATTACAATCTCGGTGTTTGCCATTG
>JAJYKO010000988.1 GCA_021788565.1 Chloroflexota bacterium | reverse complement strand
AACGGTGAAGGCGTACATCTAGCAGAGGCGCGGGCTCACGGGCCGCCGTGGGTTGGTATTCTGTTACTGGCGAATTAGCGAATTGGAGCCTGAGTTGAGACAACCCGGGCTCCAATGCATCAGGTCATGCGTCGCAAGACGCCATTGTCTCTCGCCAGGCGTGCGCGAGCAACGCATCAAGCGATCACTCGCTCACCAGCCGTTGAACCTCGTCGACCTCCTCGGGAGTCAGATGCCATGCGCTGGCGGCCACGTTCGTATCCACTTGATCGGCGGACCGGGCACCGGTGATGACGGTCGACACCTCGGGATGGGCCAGCAGCCAGGCGATGGCCAGTTCGCCGACGGCGTGTCCGCGGGCCTTCGCCCACGTCGCGAGCCGCTCCACCATCTCCAGTTTCTCGTCGGTGAGCCGCTGCCTCACACCGGGCAGGTCCCCGGCCCTGGTGCCCGCCGGCGGAGCCTCGCCCCGTCGATATTTCCCCGTCAGGATTCCGGAGGCCAGGGGAGTGAAGGGGATGATTCCAACGCCGAAGTTCTTGCAGGCAGGCAGCAGGTGAGGATCATCGAGTCCCTCCAGCAGGTTCCAGCGCGGTTGAATGGATATCCACGGAGAGAGGCCTCCTCGCTGACTGATGCTCAGCCCCTGCACCAGTTGCCAGGCGGCGAAGTTGGAACAGCCTATGTACCGAACCTTCCCATGACGAACGAGGTCGTCCATGGCATGCAACGTCTCTTCCAAGGGGGTCTCGTCATCCGGCCGGTGCGCCTGATAGAGGTCGATGTAGTCCGTGCCCAGCCGCCTCAGTGACCCTTCCACGGCCTCCATGATCCATCGCCTGGAGAGACGGCCGCCTTTTCGGTCGTCAGGTACGGACCACCCGACCTTCGTCGCCAGAACGACGTCATCCCGGCGGCCGGCCACCGCCTTCCCTATTAACTCCTCGGACCGGCCGTTGGAGTAGCTGTTGGCAGTATCGATGAAGGTGACGCCCTGATCGATGGCGTGGCGGATGACCGCCACAGCCGCATCCCCGTCCACGGTAGCACCAAAGGTGTTCCCACCCAGCCCGATTGCCGACACCGCCAGACCTGAGTTCCCCAGACGCCGTAACTGCATATCCATCCCCGGTCCATCCCCTCGTCATCAGATTGGCGAATCAACGCCCTGTGCAACTAAATGGACGCCAGCAGTATGTATGCCACTGTGCGGCTGAGGAGATTTCATGAGCATCCGTCCACCCCTACTCCCTACAAGTCACGTGGAGGCGGCTCGATCTCCGCAGCCACCATCTCCGCAACGGTGATCGTGTCGCTCGCCTGCACTGTGAGTGTAGTGCTGGCGGCGATCAGCCGAGCGAGCCAGGCGCGCAGGTAGGTATCCGGCACCTTGTACTCGCCAGGCGACACTTCTTCCACCAGGTCGTCTTTGAGCAGTGCCTTGAGAGATCGACTAACGGAACCGGTTGCTCCCAGTCGCTGCTGCCGGCGGTATCGTTCGGAGTAGATTGCCGATGCTCCCCTGCTGGCTACCAGTGCTTCTAGCACCAGCCGCTGATGCGGTGTCAGCCTGGTCCAGATCTCCGTATACCGGGCGTTCTCCGCCTTGAGCACCCTGTCCAGCGCACGGTCCACCAGCTCAGAGGTGACAGCGGTTTTCTCAGCGACGGCGAGCCCCCAGGCAAAGGACGCCAGTTCCTGAGTATCGTGGGGGTGGCAGTCGGTGATCTCCAGGATCCGGCTCACCGCAGCGTCGGTGATGTTCTGGCCCGTGGCGGCGAACCGACCCCGAATGTAGGCCGCGAAAGTGTCGGCAGGGATGGGGTCCAGAACCACGGGCTTCGCCATGCGGTACATGGGCTCGTTCTGGTCGGTGAAAAGCCGCTGGACCATGTGGCGTTTGGAGCCCAGAAATACGTGGCTGATGTTCGGCTGCATCTGCCACACCGAGCGGATCAGGCCCGGCAGGTGTGGGTCTATGGCCGGAGCTTCCTGGAATTCGTCCAGCACCACTACGATCTTCCGCCCACGATCATGTGAGACCTTCTGCGGCAGCTCCAGCAGCCGCGTCAGAACAGCGTCCACGTTCCTGCCGCGATCTCCAGCTCCCAGTTCGAGGCTGGGGGTGCCGTCAGGACCGATTGTGACGGTGGGAAGTAACGACGTGCCACTGAAAAACTCCTGGACCCGGTGTAACGCTCGTTCCTTGAAACCCACAAGCTCGTCGAACAGGGCGGTTGCCAATCTGTCGACCAGCAACTCCTTGTTGGGGCACGTTATCAGGTCGAGATAAGCGACGGACACCCCCTGAGTACGCAGCCGCTCAGCCACGGCAAGCACCAGGGACGTTTTGCCGACACGCCGCGGGGAGATCATGACGACGTTCTGGCCGCTGCGCAGGTCGCTCTCCAGCTCGGCCATCTCCCGCGCCCGGCCCACGAAATATGGTGCGCCGACGGCAGCTCCGTATCGGAATGGGTTGTCCATCGCTCGCCACCCCCGAGAGGCTCTGCAACGCGCGCTTCGCATGTTGCACTTCGCATAATGCACTTCGCATATTGCGAAGTATACTCATACGCTAGGTGGTGGTCAACAATCCGATGACTGCTACGCCAAAGCCTCTTCGAGATCGTCGATCAGGTCCTGCGGATGTTCGAGGCCGACGGACAGGCGGAGGAGGTTCTCCGGAGTTCGCGTTTCGGGTCCCTCGACCGAAGCCCTGTGCTCGATCAGGCTCTCCACTCCTCCGAGGCTGGTCGCGCGGGTGAAGACGTGGACCTTCGCCGCCACCGCCATAGCTCGGTCCGCTTTTCCCTTGACCTGAAACGACACCATGCCGCCGAAGGCGGCCATCTGTTTTGCGGCCACCTCGTGTCCAGGGTGCTCCCTGAGCCCCGGGTAGTGGACTACCTCAACCGCCGGATGGCCGTTCAGGAAAGTCGCGACCTTGTCGGCGTTCTCACAGTGACCCCGCATGCGATAGGGCAGGGTGCGGATGCCCCGCAAGACTAGCCAGCACTCGA
>JAJYKO010000987.1 GCA_021788565.1 Chloroflexota bacterium | reverse complement strand
AGCCGAGGCCCGTCCGGCCGCCACTTTCGGCGTCGATCTTCCTTTCGTGACCAAGGGAGCTCCCGGAAATCTGACCACATCGACCCCTACTCTCACCGAGACTCCCCCCGCCGCAACTTGGACTCCGACAAGTGGCACCAGCCCGAAGGTGATCCATGTTCACTCCTCGAGTGCGACGAACTGGAATTACTCGACCGGTTGGTACGGCAGCTACGTGAGCCAAAGTACGGTCAACAGCATGGTCGATGAAGGGGTCAAGCGCCTGACCGGCCAGTCGACTGTGGCCGCCGCATGGCAGACTCTGCTGCCCGGCTACTCACCTGGCAAGGGCATTGCGATCAAGGTGAACTTTAATAACGCCCAGTGCACCGATACTGACAATTTGATCGACGCTCTCATTCACCCGGTCAACGCTCTGATCGCGGGCATGAAGCAAATAGGAGTGCGAGAACAGGATGTCTGGATCTACGACGCTTCTCGCCCCATCCCGTCACGCTTTCGCAGCGGATGTCCTTACACTGGCGTCCAGTATTTTGACAAGGGGTGCGCTCATCTCTCCACGTGGACCAGCACGGACCCGAATGCGTCGGTGATTTTTGCGAACCCCAGTCTGACCCCGCGCCGGGTTTCCGATGTCATCATCAACGCGTCCTATCTCATCAACATGCCGATCATGAAGGATCATGACATCGCGGGCGTAACGCTGGGATTCAAGAATCATTTTGGAACGATCGACCAGATTGTGATCGGGGGATGGGGTAGCTCGAATGACCCGCATGAGTACATCCGGCCAGGCGGCGCACGTTACAGCTCGAGCTACAGCCCATTCGTGGACATATACAAGAACTCGCACATTCGGAACAAGACGGCTCTTGTCGTAGGAGACGGATTGTACGGTGCTTATGGCTCTGGTAGCAACACGGCAACCCCTCCCAAGATGTGGCAGTCTTTCAAGACCCGTTACCCCAGCAGTAACGGAGCTCCCAACAGCCTCTTTTTCTCCAAGGACCCGGTTGCAATTGACTGCGTGATGATGGATATACTGTATGCAGAGCCGACCTACCACCCATACCAGGGCAGTGGCTCGGATGATTACTTGAAGGTGGCCCGGGACGCCGGACTGGGGGTCTTTGAGCACGGCAGCCCCTGGGGCGCAGGTTACACAAAGATCAACTACCAAAGAGTAGAACTCTAGCGCGCGGAGCGGGGTCTTGACCAGACGCATACTCTTACTCAATGGGATCGCGATTCTCGCCGTTATCATCACCCACGCAGCAGGGTGGGGCCAAATCGCCCTCTTGCAATGGGCATTCCGGTACATACCTGGAGCAACCCCCTATGACCAGATCGGAACCATGCCGTACTACGTCCTGCTCGTGATCCGACAACTGCTCGTCTTTGCCATCCCGGCCTTCCTCTTCGTTTCGGGCTTTTTCGTAGCTTATGCCGCGCGCTCTGCCCGCAGCGGCTTGACCTGGAAGATCGTCCGGACCCGTGTCCAGAACCTCCTGATTCCCTATCTCATCTGGTCCTCGGCTATTTTTGCCAGCGACGCACTCATGCATATCACTTATACACCCCAAGAATACATCATGCGCCTGGTGCTTTGGGGAGCGTCCGGGTATCTCTACTTTGTTCCAATGCTTTGCGAATTCTACCTGCTCTCGCCTTGGCTTGTCCGTCTCGCGCGCGCAAACCCGAAACTGTTGCTCATCGCGACCGGCGCCATCCAACTCGGAACTGAAGGCTTGGTCTACCTCAACGTCTTCAAAGTACCCATTCCGGGTCTGGATCTCGCGCTCGCCCTGATGCCCGCTCAACTCTTCATTCGTTGGATTTTCTTCTTCCCTCTCGGCATAGTCTGTGCTTTTCATCTTGAGGAACTCAAGCGGTTGCTCGCTCGGTTCAAACGACACCTCCTGGCTGCGACCATCGTCCTCGCGCCTTTTGCGGTGATCGAGCCAGAACTTATCTACAGGACCACCAGCCTTGACCTGCGATGGAATCCCATGACCCTTCCGCCGGGTCTCTATGTACTCGCGCTTCTGTTCACCTACTTGGCATATGACAGTATTGCTATCCCGTTCTCGCCAGTCCTGAACAAGCTGGCTGCCAACTCCTACGGCATTTACCTGCTTCATTTCAAGTCAATGGAATTTATCGCAAAGCTGGTTTACCATTTCTCTCCCTGGCTCCTCGCCTGGCAGCTGCTCTACCAGCCGCTTCTCCTCTTCTTCGGGCTCGGGGTCGTTTGGTGGTCCATGACTGGTGTCATGCGGTCTCCGGCGCGCCCGCTCTCGCGGTACCTCTTTGGCTAGAGACGCTGTCCGTTCTTCGCTGGAGCTAACCATGAAAAGAACGCTGTTTCTTTCCTGTTTCTGCCTGGCGCTCCTCCTTGTCGCGCCCATTTCTCCCGGGAACGCGAATGCTCAAGCGCCCAGCGGCGGCTGGAGCGCGCCGCTCATGCTCTACCGCTCGGACCTCAGCGTCAGTTGGCCGATCGTGGTCACCGACGCCTACGGCACCGTGCATGTCTTTTGGGTCGAAGGCACCTCTGAGTGGACGCCGACGATGCTTCCTGGTGGCCTGTGCTGGGAATGAGGAAATGAACCGGCTCGTAGCGTTCTTAAGGACACGCGGAGATATCAGACAAGCCAATGGGCGGTGACGAGGGTGCTTCATGCCACTAGCGAGAAAATTCTTTCCAGATCTGGTCCTGGTTTTCGTCGCGACCGCACTGCTGCTGGTCAACTTACAGTATTCTCCAGGCCTATGGTTCGACGAGGGGGCTATCCTACATGTAGCGAAGAACTTGGCTTTGTACGGACAGTACGGGACGCGTGTTCTGTCGAATTTTGATCTGTTCGATCCGTTCGTCACATCGGGGCCAGCCCTGATAGTTCCGGTTGCGGTCCTCCTAAGGTTCCTGGGCGTTGGTGTGCTGCAGGCGCGCCTGGTAGCGATCGCCTATGCGCTTGCTCTGTTGGTTGCCCTGCTTGCGGTTGCAAGGAGGCTGGGGGGTAAG
>JAJYKO010000986.1 GCA_021788565.1 Chloroflexota bacterium | reverse complement strand
TCGGAAATCGAGAGTATTGTCACGCCGGCCACCCTTTCAGTCGGGACATTCTCCACTGCTCCTCGCATTCTCCTTCGAGTAACCTTAGCCCTGATCATGGGCCAGCCATCAACATCGTCGTCAGACTCATCAACTTGAGTCAGATCCGAGCTGGCCCTGGCGAAGAAGGAGGAATGAGTTATGAATGCCAACGTTCCCTCGAAGACTCTGGATAGCTTTGAGGCACGCGTGGCAGAGCACGGTCGGGTGAGAGCCCTGCTGGAATCGTTCGCCTATGTCGCGCCGTTCGGTGATCTGTTCGGCAAGTCGGTTCCATTCTACGCCGAGTCCTACTGGTACGCGCTGGGCGGCCTCACGATTCTATCGTTCGCGTTTCTGGTGCTCAGTGGCATTGTCCTGACCTGGCTCGGCCCATTCTGGTGGCTAACCGTACCGGCAGGGCAGTATCTGAAGTCGTTCCACTACTGGAGCGCGCAGGGGTTCTTCTTCTTCGCGTTGCTCCATGCCTTTCGGGTGTGGGCGACCGGTTCGTATCGAGGCCGCCGCATTCTCAACTGGTGGATCGGTCTCGGCATATTCATGTTGGCGATGGGCGAGAACCTCTTCGGGCTGCTCGCACGTGGTGACTGGGAATCCCAGTTTGTGGCCATGCACTCGGATGACATGCTCTTCACCCAGCCGTTCTTCTTCCACATGTTCAGCCCGGCCGACTTCACTGCCGATCTGACCATTCACGTGGCCCTCATCCCGGTGCTGATCGCCGCGTTTGTGTTTGCCCATGTATCGCTCGTCCGGCTTCAGGGCGTGAGCGAGCCTCTGTCGGCGCACGCTGCGCCGGCAAACGACGCGTAGGGAGGAAATGAATCATGACGTCCAGCAAAGCCACGGCCGAACAGATCTCTCGTTCCGTTTCGGCGAGCGATGCTCCGCCCACGCGCCTCGTCCGACACTGCTTCTGTAAGTATCCGATAGTGGCGGCGATGGTGCTGGTCATAGTGGCGGTGCTCGCCGCGATGGTCGGCTCGCCGAATTGGCCGCGCACCCAGATCGCTACCGCGGCAACCAAGGACCCGGGCGGCGCGATTCTAGCCTTCACCCAGGAGATGGATGGGACCTCGGCTTCCTCGGCCAACGCCGACGAGAGCGGGGTTGGCGATCCGGCGGAGGCCTTTGTTATCGGGCCCTTGCGCCAGGCCGCCCCGCTCCTCCACTCTTCGGGCCTAGACGCGGCTCTCGCGGCCTATGCGGCGGCCGATTCCCAGCAGCGGCTCGACTGGGCCACTGCCTACGACAAGGCTCTGGATTCGGTCACGCCGAAGGCGAAGTCCGATAGTGCCGGCATGAGCTCCGCACCCAGTTCCGATGCCGCCGACATGAGCGCGACGACCAGCTCAGATGACGGCAACATGGGTGCGACACCCAGCCCCGACTACGACCGCATCGCTGGTCTGAAGGGCGACTTCGGCCCGGTGCCGGTTCTCACGCAGGAGGCTCTCACCCTCGCCATGTCCGGTTATCTGGAGCAGTACCTGCTCGCCGTTCGCCCGGGTCATTCCTTTCACCTGGTCAACATCTGGCTCTACGATCACCCGGCCATGCTTAACGATGCGGTCGCCAACGGTTTGACCGATGACCAGTGGGGGATGGCGAAGGAGCGCGGTTTCTCCGTAGGTCCCTGGTACCTGTTCCTGCCGGCGGTAATCCACGTATTGACCCCAAACGGCGCGGATGGCCAGGGCTTCGTGATAGACAACCTTCTGCTCGCCCTCTTCTTCCTCCTTGGCATCCCTCTCATCCCAGGGCTGCGCGACCTGCCGCGCCACCTCCGGCTCTATCGGCTGATCTATCACTATCCGTTGGCCAATGAGCTAGAGAAGGCTGAATACCGGGCACGGCCCGATGCCTACCACGGCCGTGAGCTCAGCCCACAGCAGACCGCGCCTCGTCACCTGCAAGGTCTGGAATCCGAAGTGCTATCGGGCGCATACCGCGGCAGTATGGCCGGTGGGGAGGAAACAAGGTGAAGGACATCTTCATGATCCACCGAGACACTTACTCGGTCATCGTGGCCGCGCTGCTGCTGGCGGGCCTGATCGCCTTCCTGCTAGCCACGGTCAATCCGATCCAGTAGCGCTGACACAGCCAATTCGCCAACCTTGGAATCGACGCTTCAGTGAGCCGCTCCCGAACAGCCGACTGAAGTCTCGATTCCAGGGGGCGAGGCAGTCCTTCGGGGGCTGGGGCGATCCTGGAATCGACGCTTAAGCGGGTGGGTGGCCCTGGACGACCGACTGAAGTCTCGACTCCAGGATGTCAGGAATCGTCGAGCTTGTCCTCATCCTCCAGGGAGGCCAGTCCCTCCCTGAGGGCGTAGAGGGCCGCCTCCGTACGGTTGCTGAGGTGAAGTTTCTGGAACACGACTGAGAGGCGATTGCGGACGGTCTTCTCGGAGATGAACAGCCTCTCCGCGATCTCGGAGTTGTTGAGGCCCTGCGCCACCAGTCGAAGAACTTCGAGGTCCCGCTGGGTCAGCTGTTCCCGAGGCGCCGCTCCCGGGGCGGGGCGGCGGAACTCTTCCAGCAACTTGGCGGCGATAGATGGGTCCACCAGCGCCTCGCCCCTGCGCACGGAGCGAATGGCACGTAACAGATCGGTGGCGTCCGCATCTTTCAGGAGGTAACCATAGGCCCCTGCCTTGATCGCTTCGAAGAGGTAGCGGTCCCGGCGATACATCGTGATCACGATGCACCTGGCCCCGGGGCACTTCTCGCTGATCTGACGAATGGCCGTCACGCCGTCCATTCCGGGCATGTTGATGTCCACGAGAACGACGTCGGGCTGGAGGGTGAGGGCCTTCTCGACCGCTTCCGAGCCGTCGCCCGCCTCACCCACTACCTGCATGTCGGGCTGGGTCTCCAGCAGTTGCTTAAGCCCCTGCCGAAACATCGTGTGGTCATCGGCGACGAGTACCCGCGACGTTCGGCCCTCTTGCGCCGGTTGCCCTCTCATACAGCGACCTGCCGCT
>JAJYKO010000985.1 GCA_021788565.1 Chloroflexota bacterium | reverse complement strand
TCGCCAACTCGCCAGCACTCAGGCGGTACAGCCCTCTGGGGCTTCTGGTTGTGCTGGCCCTGGCACCACTATCGCTGGGAAGCGCGACGGCTGTCGTCCGCGTTCTGGATCTTGTCGCAATCTACTCGCTGCTGGCCCTGGGCCTGAATGTGGTGGTGGGCTTTGCCGGCCTCCTGGACCTCGGCTACGTCGCCTTCTACGCCGTGGGCGCCTATGTCTACGCATTCCTGGATTCCGCCCAGTTCGGCATCCACTGGCCGTTTTTGCTGACCCTAGCGCTGGGCGGAGCGGTGGCTGCCTGCTTCGGCGTGCTTCTAGGCATTCCTGTGCTGCGACTGCGGGGCGACTACCTTGCTATCGTGACACTGGGATTCGGCGAGATGATCCGCATCTTCTTGAACAATCTCGACGTGCTCACCAACGGGCCCCAGGGCATCTCCAGGATCGACTCCCCCAATATATTCGGCTACAGCCTCTCAACGCCTACCCATATCTACTACCTGCTCCTGGTCTTGCTGACGCTTACGGTAATCATCATGCGACGTTTGGAATACTCCCGGATCGGCCGGGCATGGGCTGCCATCCGGGAGGACGAGGGAGCAGCCAGGGCTATGGGAGTGAACACCAGGAACCTGAAACTGATGGCCTTTGCCATGGGAGCGACGACCGCCGGTCTGGCGGGGGTGGTCTTCTCCGGACTTCAGAGCTTCGTTAGCCCCGACAGCTTTACCTTCTGGGAGTCCATCACAATCCTCTCCATGATAGTTCTCGGCGGCATCGGCAGTATCCCCGGTGTGATCATCGGTGCGACCCTCTTGGTCGGCATCCCGGAAGTGCTGCGCCAGTACTCAGACTACCGGTTGCTGGTTTTCGGGCTGGCAATGATCCTTATGATGGTGCTGCGCCCCCAGGGCATCTGGCCCAGCCGCATCGTCGGTGCCGAGTTGCACAGGGGCCGCGAGTGGGAAGAAACGGCATCAGAAATGACCGAGCAGGTCGAGCAGCGGGTGGTCCCTGGCGCGGGGGGTGGCGGCTGATGGCAGCACTTCTGCAGATCAAAGAGCTGTCCAAGCAGTTCGGCGAACTACGAGCCGTGGAGAACGTCTCCTTCGACGTCGAGGATGGCCAGATCGCCGCGGTGATCGGTCCCAACGGGGCAGGCAAGACCACCCTGTTTAATCTGATCACCAACACCTACAGGCCCAGCAGCGGCGAGGTCTTGATCGGAGGCCGGCCAACCCATCGACTCCCGGAGTTTCGGCTGACCGAGCTGGGGGTTGCCCGCACCTACCAGAATATCCGACTCTTCGACAACATGACCGTCGTCGACAATGTCAAGGTTGGGATGCACTGCCGTACACGCTCCGGCCTGCTCGGCGCAGTCCTCGCTCTGTCTCAGACCCGGCGCGAAGAGCGAGATGTAGACGTCCGAGCCAACGAACTCCTCCAGTTCGTTGGCCTCTCGCGGTGGTCAAGTGAGATCGCGAAGAACCTCCCATACGGGGACCAACGCCGTCTCGAGATGGCCCGGGCGTTGGCTTCCCAACCTAAGCTTCTCCTACTGGACGAACCGGCCGCGGGGATGAACCCACAGGAGGTCGAAGCGTTGCTGGCGCTGGTGCGCAAGATTCGCGCGACCGGAGTGACCGTGCTTCTGATCGAGCATCACATGAGGGTAGTGATGAGCATCTCAGAGAAGGTGGTCGTCTTGAACTACGGGGCAAAGATCGCCGAGGGGACGCCCTCCGAGATCCAGGACGACCCTCGTGTGATCGAGGCATATCTAGGCACAAAGAGGGAGAAGGGCTTTGCTCGTAGTCGAAGACGTGGCGACCAGTTACGGGCACATAGCGGCACTTAAGGGCATCTCCTTCCACGTAGATATGGGGGAGATCGTTGCCCTCATTGGGGCCAACGGCGCGGGCAAGAGCACCACCCTGCGTACCATCTCCGGGCTGCTCAGGCCATGGAAAGGCCAAGTGTCACTGGAAGGCAAGGAGATCCAGGGATTGCGGCCGTGGGACATCGCCAGGATGGGAATCGGCCAGTGCCCGGAGGGTCGGCAGATATTCACGCGAATGACGGTGGAAGAGAACCTCCGCATAGGCCAGTACACGCAGCGGGGCAAAACCCGCTTCGATGAAGAGGCCGAGCGGGTGACCCAGCTCTTCCCCCGCCTCAAGGAGCGGTGGAAGCAGGTGGGACAGACCCTCTCCGGGGGCGAACAGCAGATGCTTGCCATCGCCAGGGTGATGATGTCCCGCCCAAAGCTGCTCCTGCTGGACGAGCCCTCCCTGGGTCTCGCACCGATCATCGTCGAGCGGATCTTTGACACGATCGACGAAATCAACGCCCAGGGAACCACCATCTTGCTGGTCGAACAGAACGCCCAGTTGGCGCTGGCGATGGCCGACCGCGCCTACGTACTGGAGACGGGGCGAATCGTCCTGGAGGGTACGGGCGAGGAGTTGCTAGAGAACCCGGCCGTTCGCAAAGCCTACCTGGGCATCGCTTGAGGAGGGAAAGCAAATGAACCACGGAGGCACGGAGAACACAGAGACGAGCTATCTATCTCCGTGCCCTCCGTGTCTCCGTGGTAGTCTCACCATAAGGTAAGATCGATGCCGCTGAGGTTGACCCCGAGAGACGAGGAAATGTTGGATGGCAGGCATGGCGAGGCCGCGCGCATGGCCATATCCATCATCGTCAGGATGGCCGAGATAGAGGGTGCGGAAGAGTTGATGGATGTCACCCGGGCGCACATCGACGGTTCCGTCTACATGGGCGAGTCCACGATGGAGTTCGCCGAGACCTTCACCCGCCTGGGTGGCCGAGTTGTCATTCCCACCACCATGAACATCGGCTCCATCGAGGAGCATGGCTGGCGCTCCTGGCCTGTTCCGGAGGATTTCGCCGAGAAGGCAGGCCGCACCATGCAGGCCTACATCCAGATGGGGTGCCAGCCGACCTGGACGTGTGCCCCCTACCAGGCGGGGGATCGACCTGACTTCGGAGAGCAGATCGCCTGGGCGGAATCCAATG
>JAJYKO010000984.1 GCA_021788565.1 Chloroflexota bacterium | reverse complement strand
CACCAGGGTACCGACCGAGAGCTTCGGGACCAGGGTCCGGCAGATCGGCCCAATCAACGCGTCCGGCACCGCGAGAACCACTGCCTTGGCGTCCCTGACGGCGGTATCCTCGTCAGTCGCCTGAATGCCACGCTCCGCCAGCCGCGCCCTGCCCTGCTCGCTGACCTCCACGTAGCGGACGTCGTACTCGCTCAAGCCCTTGATGTTGTCCGTTATGCGGCAACCCATCTTGCCGCCCGCTCCCAACAGAGCTACCCTTGTCGACATTGAAAATCCTCCTCCTGCAGCCCTCTTGATTCGTTGAATCTATCGGTCCACGGCCCGGGCCGAACTTTAGGCTGCCGGGCCGGTTCGATCTCGCGATTTCTCTCCCTCGGACCGCGCCAGAACGCGGCGGGCAAGCTCCTGTGACTGGTCGAGATGCTCCTCCATCGCGGCGCGAGCCCCTGAGACCGACCGTTTCTCCACCTCGGCCAGAATTCGGGCGTGGTAGGTCACGGCGAGGGACTGCGCATCGGGATCGCGCCGGGCAGCCACGCGCACGTTCACCAGCAGATCCTCGATAGATGACAGCACGATCGGGAAGAGCGGGTTCTTGCTCGCCCGGGCGAGGGCCTTGTGGAAGCCAACGTCCGCCCGAACGTAGTCCTCCGCCGAAATCCCCGGCTTCGCGACCTCCCCCACGAGCCTTCTCATCTCCGCCAGATCCAGCTCATCGCGTCGCTGCGCCGCCAGGCCGGCCATCTCTATCTCCAGCACTCGCCGCATCTCGTGCACGTTTCCGTGGGTAATGTCGCCCGCGCTTGTATGGGACATGAAGATGGAGAGCAGCTCGGATATGACGTCCACCGAAGGCTGCCGAACGAAGGTGCCCGTCCCTACCCGCACCTCCAGCAGCCCTTTCGCGGTGAGAGCGCGCACTGCCTCCCGGATCACCGTCCGGCTGACACCCAGGGATTCGCCGAGCTCGCGCTCTGAAGGCAGCCGGTCGCCCGGCTTCAGCCTGCGCTGAACGACCAGCGCCTGTAGCTGCTCTGTGGCACGACTCGCGAGTGTTGGCTCGCGTTCCAACGGGTGATACGCGACATCCGTATCCACTAGACAGCCACCTCCGAGTCAGGTTACCAGGAGCGGCCGTTCAGCAACCACCACATTGGAACGTGCCGCTTGAACGACCAGGGCAGTCTTGACAGGTATGCCGAATGCCATTATACCAGACCGTACAGACGCCCGGAGCCAATCCTGCCCGATGGCCCCGGTCCCATCCCGAGTTGAGGTGCGTGCCGGGCAGATCGTTGTCATGCGGCACCGGCCTAAGGGACCGAGTTCTTCACGTTCAGCTACACATCGAGAGAGGAGATAGGGATGATCTCACGGAAACTACTGAAAAGGCAGGCGGCGGGAACCCCCATTCGGGTGGGATGGGTCGGAGCGGGCCGCATGATCACCGGGGCCATCTGCCAGACCGCGCTGATGAAGGGCATGGCCAACTCCGTGATCTGCGATATCCAGGCCGGCCGGGCCTTTCGCGCCTACGAAATAAACGGGGTAAAGCACGAGGACATAATCGTCGCCTCCAATGCCGGCTCGGCCAACGACGCCATCCGAAAAGGGCGGCCGGTGGTGCTCCAGGATAGCCGCCTGATGGCGGAACTGGACCTCGACTGCGTCATCGAGGGCACAGGGGTGCCGACGGTTGGGGCTGAGGTGGCCCTCCGCTGCATCCAGGGCGGCAAGAACATCATCATGCTCAACGTCGAGACGGACGTGGTCATCGGCCCTATACTCCACCAGATGGCCGAGCGGGCCGGCGTTGTCTACTCGGTCTCCAGCGGCGACGAGCCCGGCCTCATCACCGAACTGGTGGACAGGTGGGGAGGGCTCGGATTCGAGATAGTGGCCGTCGGCAAGACCCCGGCGAGCCTCGCCCACCTGGACACCCACCTCACTCCGAACGACGTCGCCGAGGACGCCGCGGCCCTGGGGGTCAACCCCCACTTCCTGGTGACCTTCCGGGATGCCACGAAGACGGCGATCGAGATGTCCAGCATATCCAACGCAACTGGCCTCGTCCCCGATGTCAGGGGGATGCACGGTCCGGTGGCTGGCAAACAGGATATGGCGAAGCTCTTCTGCCTCAAGGAGGAGGGAGGTCTGCTGAACCGCCGAGGCGTGGTAGACTACGCCCGCCCCCTGCTCCACCCCGACGGGTCGGTCGATTTCCTTAACAGTGTCACCCCTGGCATCTTCGTCGTGATCCGGTCGACCCATCCACAGATCCAGAAGGACCTGGACTACTGGAACGTGATCCGTCACGGCGACTACTACACCTTCTACACCCCGTATCACCTCGTCACCAACGAGATACCGCTGTCGATAGTCTGGGCGGTGGAGGACCACGAGCCAACGGTTGTGCCGCGCCACGGAATGCTGACGGAGGTGATCGGCGCCGCCAAGAAGACCCTCAAGGCGGGATCGACCATAGACGGCGGTGGAGGATACACGGTATACGCGGTCAACGACCTGGCTAAGGTCGCCAGGGAGGAGGGATGCGTGCCCTTCGGCTTGCTGGAAGGCGCGAGACTCCTGAAAGATGTGGAGCCAGATCAGATCATCACCCACGACATGGTTGAGCTGAAGAGCGACACCATACTGTACCAACTGAGAAAATTGCAGGATGAGCTGATCCCGCCGACCAACGTTGGGTAGGAAGCTTATCGTCTGGACGAAGGCACACCCACTTTACCGAAGCCTCGGACTGCGCCAGAGTGAGCGAACTGAAACCTGAGGGCCGGACCGCATCCCGTGCCTGACTCGTCAGCGCGAAGAGCGGGAAGCAGGATCGAGCGATGGGCTCTGTCGCTATCGTCGGGAAGGCACTCGGAGTCGAACTTGAGGCGGTGGGGGTGAAATACACCGACGGCACCCCCACTGCCGAACTGGCCGAGGGCCGCTACACCGTTTGCAGCGGCATACTGGGGGCTGCGAGGGGCAAAGTGATAATCCTCTCCTGAGCCACTTCACCGCACTCTGCGCCCAATGG
>JAJYKO010000983.1 GCA_021788565.1 Chloroflexota bacterium | reverse complement strand
GACCGTAGTTTAGGAGGCGAAAAGACGAGACCCTTCGAAATTCTCAGGGCGCCTCGACCTGCAGCACGTCGGCGTCTCCGGAGTCTCGCTGGGTGCCATCGTCGCGGGTGAAGCCTCTCACATGGATCCACGATTAAAGGCTTCTCTAATGATGGACGCCGCCATGCCGTCCGATGTAGTCGGGGCGGGGCCGCGTCAGCCGAGCATGTGGATCACTCGGGACGCGGCCTCTATGCGGCTCGAAAGAGAGCGGTCCGGCGGCTGGTCCGAAGCAGACATAGCCCAGACGCTAACTACCTTGCGGTCGGTGTTCAATGAAAGCCGGTCTGGAGACGGCTACTACGTGCAGATACCGGGCATGTTCCACATCAACTTCACCGATGCACCGTACTGGTCTCCGCTCGAGCAGCAGTTGGGGCTCATCGGGCCGATCGACACGCAGCGGGGGTTCGACATCGTCAACGCATACTCGCTTGCGTTTTTCGACGGCTCCCTGTAGGGAAAACCGGAGCCGCTGCTCGATGGTCCGGCGAAGCAGTACCCTGGGGTGCTCTTCGAGAAGCGGCAGTCCTGCCGGACGATGGTTCTGACCGGTACGGGCCCGCGGCTCTGCCAGCCCGGGGGCGGCCACGGCGGGCCGCCCCTACAAGGACGTTTGGATCGGTAGGGTCAACACTGAGCTACCAATGCAGGTTGCGGGCAGCCACGACGGCGATGCCGTTCGCCGTAAGAGCTTCGGCGGTCCTCACCACGGCGTCGTGCTTGTCCAGATAGTTCCTCAGCAGCAAATCCATCTCCCCGGCCGCCTCGATCTCGGCTTTGTCCCTGAAGTAGTCGAGTATGTCCGAGGGATGTTCCCGCTTCCGATCTACGTCCGGATCCCCGCCCTCGTGCTTGGCGGATATGTTGGCCACCTTCTTCGCTACCTCGACGAGCTCGTCCCTGCGATTGTAGGGCTGGCGCACGATGCTCTTCCAGGTCTCGGTTATGTGGTGCTCGAAGCGCACCGCATCCTCGAAGCCGAGGCCCTCGCGAACCTCGGCGCAAAGCTCGATGGTTTCGTTGTTGACCGAGTTGGAAAAGTTGAAACCGATGAGCGGAGTCGTCCCGTCAGGTCGAGAGAACAGCTTGGCGCCAATAAGGGTCCACATGATCGTGTATGGGTTGTCGTTGCCCATGAACACGCTGATCTTGAACTGGTTGTCGATCCCCAGCTTGTACAACAGGTAGGCCACCAGCACAGTGCCGGCGTTCGTGTTCAACACCTGCTGGATGCCGTAGTTGGTGTAGTAATAGAGGAACTCATCGGCCCACCTCAGGGGGTAGTCGTTCGGCTGGCCTATCCCGCCGAAGTAGCCGGTGATCGTGGCCGGACCGTTCAGGTGTATGTTCGACCCATCGGTGCCTTTGGTATCCAGCGTTTCGACATAAGTAGCACCGACGATCTGCATGGCCGCCGCCACGGCCATGAGGTCCCCGTCGTCAGACTCCTGCTCCTTCATTTTCCGAACGCGGATGAACCTGCCTGGCATCAGCTCCTGCCGCTCTATGGCCTGGCGGGCTTCTGCTATCAACCACGGAAAATACTGGAGCGCGCTGACTTCGAGGGTCACGGCGTATTTCTCATCGAAAGCAGTCTCGGAAGCCTTCGCGCCGAGAACGTTCTTTCGATAGTCCTCCATGGTCACGAAAGCCCCTCGGTCGCGCTTCTCGATGAGCCACCGAAGGTCCTTCAGGTACGGGGAATTCATCTCCTCCAATCGAGCCATCAACCTCGGGAGGCTTCTTGCCTCCCTGGCCCTCGCGTTGATCTCCTCCGGCGTGCCGTACTTATCGACAACCTTTAGAACCGCCTGAACGACCTCGTTGCCAGGATCTAAGAGAAACCTGCTGATCTCCTCCAGAACCGAAGACTCGATGGCCAGCCGGCCGACAGTGGTACTCACGGAGAACGTCCTCCTAACTCTCACTGGACCCGCCCCTCGACGCGCGGGCAACCTCCGGCTTGCGGATTGCCGGGGAAAGGGCGCGGCGACGGACCACACGAGTCACGTGCTCACCCATCCAGCGCACTCCAACGTACAACCGGCCCGTTCGCTTGTCAATGCGCAAGCACCTGCTAAGGCGCCGGTCCCAGCCATACGGACGTATCCTTGTCCCCTGCTCGCAGCCCCGCACGCTCTACCGAACTGCCGGGAACCAGCAGCCGAACTAAGATGCCCGCCTGCTTGGGCAGATGTAGATCTCTGTTAGTCGGAGTCTCCCAGGTCGGCAACGGGAAGGCTGGAAGGCAGGACGGTGATCACCGCGAGGTCGGTCGCCGGGTCGTCTCCGACGAGCCTGGCAGGGTACGTGGAGCCACCCGCCAGCGTGGCCTTCAGCTTCTTAACCTTCTGCACCACGTGGCTGTTAGTAGGAAATTCGCCGCCTGGAGTCATGATCACGCCGATGCCCGAAGGGCCTTCCGGATTGGCGGGAGCTTCATGAGCACTAACTGGCGGATGTCGGCAACATCCTGCTCCGACTGGACCTCCAGCAGCATCCAGCAGCCCCCGGGGTAACGGTCGGCCCTCGCGATAGCCTCCCTCGTGCGCTCGCCAAGGCGCATCTCATGAGTTGTCTCCAGCTGTGACTCGCTGAGGATGAGCTGTACCGCCAGTCCGTTCATCTTCGGGTAGGCGGACATCAGCAGCTTGCCGGCGTGGCGATACTGCACCATCCAACCATAGCTCTTGCCGTAGAACTTCAGCTCTCGCTTCACCCTGTAGTTCTCGTTGAGGAAGTCGATGATTTCCTCCCACAGGGGCCGCATGGAACCGGTGACTGCCAGCA
The DNA here is from genome assembly GCA_021788565.1 of Chloroflexota bacterium. Next base: position 215 of record JAJYKO010000983.1, on the reverse strand, counting down.
TCTCCTCCAACTCTGGAGGGCGGGTCCTGTCGTCAAACGCGCTGATGCTCATGCTCACCTACCCCCGTGTGCTATCTGCCCCCGCGGCAGTGCCAGCGGCGCGCTTCTCGCTATCGGGTGTGGCCGAGGGTTGCTGTTGAGCCGAATCGGGGCGATGCGCATGCTCTTCCACGGAGCCCCTTGGGAAGACCAGCGACAGCAACACGCCGGCAAAT
>JAJYKO010000982.1 GCA_021788565.1 Chloroflexota bacterium | reverse complement strand
AGCAGCACTCGGCGGCCCATATCCGCGAGGACCACCGCCGCGGCGCAGGCAATCGAGGTCTTGCCGACCCCTCCCTTGCCGGCGAAAAACAGCGTCCTCGTGGGATCCTTTAGAAAATCCATTATCTGTCTATCTCCATCAAACCAAAAATCCACCTGGTCAACCGGCTACGGCGTGGGACATTCCCGTGTCCCGACGCGCATTATTAGCAGCAGCCCGACCCCGGAGCACAGCCCGTCGCAGCAGAACCGCTGGCGCCAACCTCGGGTGCTCCCAGCATCCGATTGGCCAGATCTAGAACAGAACGCGCCGGGGCATCCTTCACGCCCTGAGCGGTGTTTACCGCCAGCAGCATGTCTTCATGCGAGACCCCCAGCTTCCTCGCGTTATCGAAATGGAACTTGAAGCAGGGCTCGCAGTTGGCGGCGATGGCGGCTCCGATTGCCACCAACTCCGCCACAGCCTCGGTGTAGAGCGTCCTGGGGGCTGCCCCATCGAGTCCGCTCCACTCAGCGAGCTGTTCGCGTGCTGGGTACTCGCCGCGACTCACCACTAGGCCGTCAACCAGCACCAGTGGCAGGACTTCCACGCCCTTTTCAGCGATTTCGCTCCTGACTACCTCATTGCCTGCGAAAGCGGCAGGTTGCTGGGCCAGGTTGTAGCGCTCCGTATGGACGCCGCGCCCTTTCAGCCACTCCAGGTCGGCGGCGAAACGAGGGAGAACCGGGTCCACGTTCGGCCCGCATACCCCTGTCGAGCAGCACATCGACGGATCGAACACCTGAACTTTCTTCGAGTTCGCTTCTGTCAGAGTCCCTTTAACCATAATCTTGGATATCTTCTCCACTTGGTCCTCCGTAACTTGCTAGTACTAATTTGCTGTCAAGACCATGGGCGAGTCGAGGAGGTTTACCAATGCCTTGAACCTCTCCAGGGCGCGGCGGTTCAGGCAGTAGCAGACCCGCGGTCCGTCCACATTCCCTCGTATCAGGCCTGCTTCCCGCAGGAGCTTCAAATGCTGCGAAACGGTGGACTGAGCGAGCGGCAACTGGTCGACGATCTCCCCACACAAACAGGCGTCGCGCTCCGCCAGGATCTGCACTATCCGAACTCTGGCAGGGTGCCCGAGTGCCTTGGCCAGGGAAGCCAGCACCTCCGCACTATCGCTTTCGGTTTCCTCTGTTCCTGCATCGACTGGGTCCTCTGGCGGGCAGAAGCAACACTCCATACCAACCCTCCCCCCGTGCATAAATCGATTATCGACGATATACGATAGCACGGACGCTGGTTGTGGACAACGGCGCCTCAGCGTGGCAGATGCCGCTGCATGCTTGTCGTTCAAGGCCATTCCTCCTTGGCAGATCATAGTCCCGCAGGTTGTCTCCGCTCCTAAGCGGGCTCCCACGGGCCTATCGGCGGCCAACGGCGCATGGGCGCCGAGCGGCGAACCAGGTCGGCTACTCGACGCACTTCCGTCTCGGTCAAACCCACCCGAGCCGCGATGAGCATCGGAGAATCCTCCTGTTCCAGCCCCAAGAGCACCTGGTCCAGGAGATCGTAGGTCAGGCCGAGAATATCCTCATCAGTCAGGCCCGGCAAGAGATCCGGCGAGGGGGCCTTATCCTGGATCGATCTCGGGATACCCAGATAGGCGCCCAGCTGGCGTACCTGCGTCTTGTATAGAACGCCGATAGGCATGGCATCCGCGGCTCCATCGCCGTATTTCACGAAGAGTCCTACCTGCAACTCCGTGCGGTTGCACGTGCCCAGGACCAGCAGGTTCTGCTGTTCTGCATGGTAGTAAGTCAGCATCATGCGGAGCCGGTTCTTGACCCGATGGTAGGCAATCGCCCGATCCAGTAGCGGGGTGCCCCGATCTCGCGTCCCCTCGAGCATAGCGTCGAACGGCTGCTCCCCCAGAGCCGCGGCATACCGGCGATGGAACCAGCGGACCACGCGGCTTTGCAGCCCACGCCAGCCCACGAGTCGGAGGGGAAGCAGCCGATACAGACCCACGTGGGACAGGATGTGAGTTAGATTGACCGCCTTGTGGCTGATTCCCAACTGCTCGACCAGTTCCAGCGCGTCCTTCATGCTCTGGGGGTCGCTATCCCGGTCGGGCATGATGAGGGCCAACACCTTCCGGGGGCCCAGCGCCCTGGCTGCCAGCGTCGCCACCACGGCGGAGTCGAGCCCCCCGCTCAGACCCACCGCCGCCCCGTCCCGCCGAAGCGACTCCACCTCTTGCAGAATGAACTGTTGGGCCGCGGCGACCGCCGCCGCGATGGCCGCCGGCTCCATGGTCATCGTCAGGCTTCTCGCATCTCCATCCAACTCTACCGCACCTCCCATCAGCGGACGAGAGATGACCGCCCGACGCAGGCCCGATTCGCCCGCTCGTGGCCCTCCATATACTCCCTCGCGCTGCCCAGCCTGCCGGCAGCTTCCACGAGCGACCGCGACTGAATCAGGTTCCCGAGCGACTGCCCCCGCCTGAGCGCCCTCACCGCTTCGGATAGCCACCGCCCTTGAGGGTATCCGGCGCGGTAGAGCGAGGCGAACTCGCTGTAAAACTCGGGCAGCGGCAGCCGCGTTGGCACCACGGCGTGCAGCAAGTCGAACAGCTCGCAGTACCCTGTCTGGAGTTGGCCGCCCCGGCGTTCGTGCAGCTCGGTCCCCGGCAGTGGCGTCGACACCGCAAAAGAGGGAGTCTCGATCCGATGAGACGCCAGGTAGGCGCGCAGGGAGTCGAAATCCGTACGTTCCCACCTGGGGTCCACGATGAAGGAGGCTATGGCCCCCACGCCCTCGCGACGCAGCAACTCCAGCGCTCTCTCGTTGCTCGCAACGGAGTCGTCCTTGCCGACGCCGGAAGGGCCCGCCTCGTCAATCTTCTCCGGTCCAACGAAGACCGCCTCCAGCCCTGCCTTCGCCCACAGCTTGATGACGTCCGGGTTCTCGGCGATCCCGTCGCTCCGGGCCTGGAAAACGTAGCGGTGGCGCAGGCCACTGCCCAGCAGCAAGATGGCGATCCGCATCGCCCGGTC
>JAJYKO010000981.1 GCA_021788565.1 Chloroflexota bacterium | reverse complement strand
CGGCCTTGGTGACTGGGACGGGTTCGGACGGTAGTATTCGGTGTCCACCCCATTGGGCACTACGAAGACCGGCGCCGTACCACCAAGGGATCGGATCGCCGCGGCGTCGTCCTCTGAGACGGCCAGAACCGCATCCGCCACCCGGCATAGCCGCGCCTCGTAGCTCCGCAGCTTGCGCCACTGGATGAGCGAGTATACCGCCTTGGGCCACGAAGGGGGATGGTGCGCGTCCACCTCGGCGGCCCGTCCCTGTAGCAGGTACTCGGCATTGTGGTCGTCGAAGACGACGCGGGTACCCGGGACCGTCTTCCTCACGATGGGAATATACCTGGCCATCTCGATCCCAGCCACCTGCACCGCATCGTAGCGGCCGCGCTCTAGCATGGCCCGAAGCATCGCTGCGAGTCCCTCAGAGCGCAGACGGTGCGCCATGTCGGGATCGGGCGACGCGACCAGCGTGCGCACTCGCTCCTGCCGCGTGCGCAGCGGCGCCGGAATCAGCTGGACCTCGCCGCACAGCTTTCGCAATGGACCGGTGCCGCTGAAGTCCTCTCCTGGTCTCGCGAAGGAGAGCAGGTCGACCTCGTGGGTGCTAGCAGCGGCCTTCAGCAGGTGAAAGTTGCGTATCTGGGTGCCCTGACGCGGCGGATACGGCAGTTGAGGCGTAAGGAACAGTATTCTCATTACGCTAGTGCCTTGCGGTACACCGCGAAGGTCTCGCGGGCAGCCCGGTCCCAGGAGAAGCGTCGCGCGCGCTGGATCCCCTGCTGGCTCAGCCGGCTGTGCAGTTCGTCCTCGGACAGCACCCTGACAATGGCGTCCGCCAGGCCATCCTGGTCCGATGGGTCCACCGTGAGCCCGGCATTGCCGACAATCTCGGGCAGGGACGACACGTTGGAGGTCACTACCGGCGTTCCGCAGGCCATCGCCTCCAGCACTGGAAGGCCGAAGCCCTCGTAGAGTGATGGCAGGACAAGGCACGCAGCACAGTTATAGTAGTATACCAACTGCTCGCCATCCACCGGCCCCACGAACATCACCTCGTCTCCAAACCCCAGGAGGTCACGCGTTTGGAATACCGTCTCGTAAAGCCATCCATTTCGGCCCACCACCACCAGCGGTACCCGAAGCTTCTCCCAGACTCTGGCAAAAGCCTTCAATAGCAAGGCGAGATTTTTGCGGGGCTCGATAGTGCCGACGAATAGGATGAATCGCTCTGGCAGTTCCAACCGCCGCCGATGCGCAGCCACTTCAGTCTCGGAAAGGGGGATGCAGTCATCTGCGGCCGCCTCGTACACCACGGTGATCTTCGCCGGGTCTACCTTCAGCAGTTCCAGGATATCCCGCCTGGTGGCCTCAGACACGGCGATGATCTGCTCGGCGCTTTCCACGGCTCGGCCAACCTGCCCGTAGTAGCCTGCGCTCTCCTGCGTTAGCAGACCGGGGTAGCGCAGGAAGGCGAGGTCGTGGATGGTTATTACAGATCGGCACGGTCTGCGGAATGGCGGGATGAAATCCGGACTATGGAGCAGGTCGGCCCCCAGCGCTAATAACTCCAGCGGCAGGGTGAGTTGCTCGTAGCGGTGATGGGGAGGTGTTCGAAGTCTCCTGCGTTCCACGTCTTCGGGCCAGCCCGGGTTCCCCCTGGCCTTCCTGCCCTCCAGCACCACCAACTCGTGGGATGTGCCGAGGGCGGCCATGGCTCGGACCAGGCTGACGGTGTATCGGCTTGTGCCACCCTGTATGTAGGAGACAAGCCTGGCGTCTATTGCGATGCGCATGTTAGCGAATAGCGATTAGCGAATAGCGATTAGCAGGAACCGAAGAGCGAAAAGCGAGAAGCTTGCTATGATTGCATCCAAGCACGAGGTCGATCCTTTCCTGGTCTCTATTTGCTAATAGCTAATAGCTAATGTCTAATCGCTGTCAACTGGCTCGACCCGGTAGCGACCGGAGTCGTTGTGGAGGTAGCCCATGCCGATCTCTGGATCGTGATCGAATATCAGCAGCACGTGCTCATCGATGGCCCACTTCTGTATACGGCGGCGTGTATCGATGGTCCCCATCGGGTCCAGGTCGTAGGACGGCACCCATGCGAGGCGCTCGATGTGAACGGCGTACGGCGCCAGATCGGCTAGGTAGAACGCCTTCTGGCCATCGGATTCGATCAGCACACTCTGATGACTGGAGTCGTGGCCCGTGGTAAGCATGCAACGGACCTGTGGCGTTATCTGTGTGTCCCCGTCGATCAGTTGCAGCCGGCCGGCCTCCTGCACCGGAACGAAGTTCTCGGGCAGATAGGTAGCCCTGGTGCGCTCATTGGTGTTGATGGCTGCGTCCCACTCCCTCCCCTGGACAATGTAAGTGGCGTTGGGAAAGGTGGGGACGATGCGCTCGCCCTGACGCACCGTGTCCCCTCCGCAGTGGTCAGCATGGAGATGCGTGTTTATCACCAGGTCAATCTGTGAGACGTCGAGACCATGCTCTATCAACAGCGCTGGGAGCCGTCCCGTTTCTGTGAGACCCAGAAGCTCGCGCGTCCTGGGATTGAGCTTGCTGCCATACCCTGTATCCACCACGATGTTGTGCTCACCGTCCCGAATCAGCAGGAAGTTCATCAGCATCTTTACTCGATTCTGATCGTCTGCTGGATGTTTCTTCTCCCACATTACCTTCGGAACTAGGCCGAACATGCCGCCGCCGTCGGTGAACGCGACACCATCGCACAGTAGGTCAATCTCTACGCCACCTATTTTCACACGTTCCTCCCAGCGGAAAGGGGATATGAACGTACCTGCCAACCCCTATCCCCTTCCGCCATCACCCAACTTGATAGCGGTGTAGCTCCTCTGCCAGTTCTGTTGCCGGAATAAGCCGCTTCGCGTCCGATAGCATTGCCTGGCGATCGTAAAAGGCCCAGATGTGAGTTAGCAGCAGCCGCTTTGCCCCTGCCCCGACGGCGATCTCGGCCGCCAGACGCGGCGTCAGGTGGATCGAATGAGCCGGGTCAAAGTCCGCGTCGCTCAGAGATGCTTCGCTCAGCAGAAG
>JAJYKO010000980.1 GCA_021788565.1 Chloroflexota bacterium | reverse complement strand
TCGCCAGAATGATCTGCCGCGCACGCTAGTTGAGCTATTGTGTATAATTGACATCAGCATGATGTAATGGAGGTGCCAGAGTGGTCCGCACTCAGGTTCTTCTAACAGAGGAGCAAGCACGCGCGGTCAAAGAGGTTGCTGCGGAGCGTGGGACTTCCATGGCTGAGGTGATCCGCGAGTCGGTGGCACGCCTTCTCGAAGAGAGGGAGCGCAGAGACCGATGGGCGCGGTCGATGGAAGTTATCGGTAAATACAGCTCTGGATTGACGGACGTATCTGTCAACCACGACAAGTATCTCGCAGAAGCATATAGCTGATGCCTGTGTACGTCGACACATCTGCGCTCTACGCGATTCTGGACCGGACAGATATCAGCCATGAGACAGCCGCGGCCACATGGCATTTGATGGGCGACCGGCCGGAGAGCCTATTCACTTCCAGCTACGTGCTTCTGGAGAGTGTGGCGCTACTCCAGAGCCGCCTCGGCCTCGAGTCCGTACGCGAGCTGGAAGCGAGGATCGTCCCGCTTCTCACCGTCAGATGGGTGGACAGGGGTCTGCACTCGCGGGCCTTCAGCACTTTGCTGACTGCTCGACGCCGTGACCTCAGCCTCGTGGACTGCGTCAGCTTCGAGGTCATGCGCGAGATGGATCTGGACATGGCATTCGCGTTCGACGCCCACTTCACAGAGCAGGGCTTCCGGCTGGTGTCATAGCGTGCAGATCACCGGTACCCGCCGGCGAAGTGGGCGTCGCCAGGAGCCAGATGTCCGGGGTCCGGACTCTCTCGCTTCGTCGGCTCTCCCAGCCTATCCGTAGACCTCTTGCTCCAGATGCGACCACTCATGAGACATGAGGACGAGGTCGGCGCGGCGCAGAATCTCCTCACAGCTGTGCCACAGATCAACGACGTTGGCGAAGCGGCCTATCGGCAAGAAAGGCCAGTTCCGCCTCTTGTCCGGGAGCAGGTTTTCCTTGATGAAGAAGCAGTCCCCGGCGAGAACGATGACACCCTGCTCGGTGTTGACCTGCACAGCCATGTGTCCCGTGCTGTGGCCGGGGGTTGGGAACATGCGAATGCCTTCGAGGATCTGCTCCTCGCCGTTTACCTTGTCGAACTTGACTCCGTCGAAGGGGCGCGGCTTGCCGATCCCCAGAATTGGGGCCTCGTAGGAATTCCAGTAGATGGGGATTGGGTTCTGGGCAAAGCGCCACTCCTCTTCGCTGACAACCTTCCGCGCAGCCGGGAACTGGTCGAGGTTGAAGCAGTGATCCCAGTGAAGATGGGTGAAGAGGATCGTCTCTATGGACTCGGTGGGCACGTCGATCTTTGCCAGCGCCTTGTGGATCGCCTGATCCGGGCCCTGCTCCCCGTTGTGATGCCACCTGGTCGCGTGCTCGCCATCGGACATGCCGGTGTCCACGAGAATCCGACGGTCGTAGCCCTCGACCAAGAAGGCCAGCGCCGGCAACTTTATCCTCGTTCCCACGTCGGTCTGGTGGGTTGCATAGAGGCCCTTGTCGACGTAGTTTGCCCCTGTCATGATGGGTCGAATCTTCCACTTGTTCTTCATGCTTGATTGCCTCCCTCCTTGGCCCGCGACTCATAGTGGCTTTGCATCAGCCGATGCATAAGCTCAACGGCAGTGTCGGCAACGACGGGATCGTTAATGTGATTGTCCAGCTCGATCACAGTTATCTCTTTTCGCAGGTGCTGTCGAAGAGTATCCACAAAAGCGGTGTCCGCCTCGGGCCCATACAGCGGCAGGCCTGGCCGGTTGAATTCGCAGAAACCCTTGAGCGGTAGAACCACTCCCACCTCGCCGCGCGATGCGTTGAGTCTTTCGGCAACTACCCGGGCGACGTTCCGCATCTCATCTTCGTTCAGGCGCACCGAAGTAATGGTCGTGTTGTGAATCAGGATCGGCCGTCCGCTGAAAGCTGGGGATATCGACTCCAACGGACCCTGCGAGATCATCTCGATGCCGCCTGGAGCTACCACCTGCGGTATGCCCATCTCCGCCGCGGCCTCCAGGCGCCCCGGCGATCCCATGAGACCCCCATACATGTGGTCTGACAGCTCGTGAGGGGTTAGATCCAGAACCCCGTGGAAGAAGCCGGACCGCACCAAACCTTCCATGCTCCTTCCCCCGGTCCCGCTCGCGTGGAAGATGACCACCTCATAGCCGAGCTTCTCCAGGAGCGCCGTCGCCCTCTCGACGCAGGGAGTCGTCACGCCCAACATCGTCGTGGCAATGGTCTTGCGACCGCTGGGCCGCACTTGGTCAGAGTCCTGCACCATGCCTGCGATGGCTCGAGCCGCGTTGGTGAGCACCCGAGAGATGATCGCGTTCTCGCCGGCAACGTCGGCTACAGAGTGCATGAGGGTGACATCGGTAGTCCCCACGTATGGACCGAAGGTCATGTTGCCGCTTGCCACCGTGGACACGATCAGCTTGGGTACCCCGAGCGGAAGGGCTTGAGCCACCGCGCTCGCGATAGCAGTGTTCTGGCCACCACCCATCCCCAGGAACCCATCCAGCCCACCCCTGTGGTAGATATCGGCCACGATCTTTGCCGCCCCTTCTGCCATCAAGACCACGCCCTGGCGACCGCGCCCGCGTATCTCCTCCAGCGGGACACCAGCCGCTTCAGCCACCTGTTCGCGGGAGATATCCGGCTCTGTCCGGGGTTCCGTGAGGATACCTGCGTCAACGACGATGGTGTTGACGCCCAAATCCGTGAGGAGCTTGCGGACAAAGGCGACTTGCCGCCCCTTTGTGTCAAGAGTAGCGACAATCGCCACCGTTTTCTTCATTGCTCTTCTCCGGCGCTCGTCGGGTGGTGTGTTGTTGCACCCCTCGTGGGCGCAGTGTTATGCTCATATGAGCATGACACTCACAATACCGCACTGGGATCACGCTCCAGTTTACCACCGCTGTCAATGATCGCGCTATGCAATTCATGGGCGCGACTCACACGCCGGTATCTTGACAGACCGCGCGACCACCAATATCATGGCAGCGTGGATATTGCACTTATGCGCAAAT
>JAJYKO010000037.1 GCA_021788565.1 Chloroflexota bacterium | reverse complement strand
TGGCAAGACCTTTGTGGGCCTGATGCTGATCGAGCGACTGGTCATGCACGAGGGGAAGAGAGTCGTGCTCTTCGCTCCCAAGGCCGTCAAGGACGGTGTCTGGGAGCCGCATCTTCGCGAGCTGCTGCCGCACATCGGTGGGATCGGCGGCGCGGCCGACTTCAGCAACCTGGCAGTATTCAGTCACACCGACCTCAACCGCAAAGGCGACTTTCCGGAGCGCTTTCAGCGCATCGCGGAGCTCGCAGACGCTGTGATCATCGACGAGGCCCACCACTTCCGCAACCCCGGCCGCATGGGAGAGGACGATCACGGCGATCCATCCCGCTACTCGCGGCTTTTCGATCTGCTCGACGGGGCGGAGCGCCCGAAGACGCTGTACATGCTCACAGCCACGCCGATCAACAACCGGCTAAGCGACTTCCGCCACATGGTGGAGCTCTTCACCCGGCGCGACGATTCATACTTCGCCCGCACTATCGGCGTGCCCAACCTTACCGCCCACTTCAGCAACCTTGAGAAGGCAGTGAGGAAGCTGGTGGACGGCGAAACGACCGATCTCTGGGAGAGTATGCCGGAAGTCCAGCAGGTTCTTGCGGGCGACAACATCTTCCGCCAGCTCGTCATCCAGCGCAGCCGTGCCTACGCACGCGAGAGTCAGATTCGCGAGAAGGGCACCGCGGCCATTTTCCCTGACCGAAAGCCCCCTCAGGTCGCCGCCTACTCCATCCGCCAAACCTACGGTCACCTTCTTGACCAGTTCGAGACTGCATTTCAGAGGGCAAACCCTCTCTTCACGCTACCCATCTACTATCCCCTCGCCTGGTATAAGGGTGACGACACCTCCATCGATCCGCTAGAAGAGGGGCGCCAGGCGCAGGTCGTTGGCCTGATCCGAACCCAGTTCCTCAAGCGTTTCGAGAGCTCCGTTTGCGCCTTCGAGCTCTCATGCGATCGTCTGCTGAACAAACTGCTCGCCTTCATCGAGGTCCACTCCGAGACCGAGGGTGAGAAGAAGCGACTGGAGCGGTGGGAGCACCAGAACGCTACCGTCCTCGGCTACGCCCACCAGCGCCATTTGGACTTCTGGGGCGAGGAGGATGACGATCCTGACGAGGATGTCGTACCTCAGGAGTTCCTGGACGCCGCTCGACGCCTCGATCCCAAACTGTTCGACGTCTCCGAGATGATCCAGGAGACTTTCCTGGATCTCGACCAGATCGTGCGCTTCCTCGACGAGGCACGGAAGTTCGAGCCAAAGCACGACGACAAGCTCCAGAAGCTCATCCGCCTCCTCTGCTCCAAGGAGCTCGCTGACCAGAAAGTGCTCATCTTCACGGAATTCGCCGACACAGCCCGTTACCTCCTTCGCCAGCTACGGGAGGCAGGGATCGATGGCGCCGCAGAGGTGGACAGCGGTTCGAAGGCGAACCGGGCCGACATCATCCAGCGCTTTTCGCCCTATTACAACGGCAAGTCAACGGCGGAACTCGCTGAAGCCGGCAAAGAGGAGATCAGGGTCCTAATCTCCACGGACGTCCTCTCCGAAGGACTGAACCTCCAGGACGCCTGTCGGATGATCAACTACGACATCCACTGGAACCCGGTGCGTCTCATGCAGCGCATCGGCCGCGTGGACCGCCGCATGAACCCGGATATCGAAAGGCGCCTCATCGCCGACCACCCGGACGCTGCCAGCTCCCGCGGCAAGGTGACCTACTGGAACTTCCTCCCGCCGGACGAGCTGGATCGAATCCTCGCCCTGTTCACCACGGTCACGCGCAAGACGCTGCTGATCTCCAAGACCTTCGGCATCGAGGGCAAGAAGCTCCTCACCCCCCAGGACGACTACGATGCCCTGAAGGAGTTCAACCACGCTTACGAGGGCACCAGGACCACTATCGAGAACATGCACCTCGACTACCAGGCCCTCCTCCAGGCGGACTCCAATCTCGAGGCCCGTCTGAAGCGCCTTCCCGGCTCTACCTTCAGTGGACGGAAGCGCCCATTCAAGGGTCCACGCGGCGTCTTCTTCTGCTATGCCCTCCCTGCCCTGGACAAGGAGTCGGGGGAGTTCACGATGGAGGCGGGAACTGCCCGCTGGTATCTATATGACCTCGACCGCGACGCGATTCTGGAGGAGCCTCAGGACATCGTCGATAGCATCCGATCGATCCCTGAAACGCCGCGAAAGTGCACCACCCAGGAGCAGATACTCGTGGACATTCGAGGGAAGGTCGAGAAGCATATCAAGAACAGCTACCTCAAACGCGTGGACGCACCCGTTGGGGTGAGGCCGGCGCTTAAATGTTGGATGGAGCTGAACGAGGGGTGACGCTATGCCTACGGATCACCGCGCCGAGTTGAGGAGCATCCGCACCTTTCCGTCTCTCGTCCGGTATCTCCGCGACGAGATGGATTGGCCGATCGGCACCGACGACTTCGAGGAGCTGACCTTCGAGTACACGCCGGAGGAGCTGGGCATCGACGCCGCGAGCGCCGCCAGGATCCAGGAGATCAAGCGCCTCCGTCCCCTCTCGGCCAACCAGCCGTGGGGCATTTTCTTCGTCAAGTTCGAGCCGAAGCGTCTTCCTGTGGTCGCCCTGCGCCGCATCCTCAGCCGCGTGGTTCTCAAGAAGCGCGCCTCTGCCAACAGCGCCGAGCGCGCCGCGTGGAAGATGGACGACCTCCTCTTCGTATCCAACTACGGCCAGCAGGACGACCGTCGGATATCGCTCGCCTACTTCACCCAGGATGAGGAGATGGGGGACCTGCCGACGCTGCGCGTCCTCGGGTGGGATGGCGACGATACCAACCTCCATCTCGACTACGTCGCCAAGGAGTTGCAGACCAAGCTCCGCTGGCCCGCCGACGACCGCGACGTCGACGCCTGGCGCGCGACCTGGGGATCCGCCTTCACCCTGCGGAACCGCGAGGTCATCACCACCTCGAAACGTCTTGCCGAACGCCTCGCGGAGATCGCCCGCGCCATCCGAAGGAAGGCCAACGACGCCCTGGCCATCGAGAGTTCCAACGGTCCGCTCCGCCGCCTCATGGCTGGTTTTCAGAAGGCCCTCATCCACGACCTCACCGAAGACGACTTCGCCGACATGTACGCTCAGACCATCGCCTACGGCCTGCTCTCCGCGCGAGTCTCTCGTCCCGCCGGCCTCGTCGCAGACAACATGGCGGACCTGGTCCCGATCACTAACCCGTTCCTCAAGGAACTGCTGGAGACCTTCCTCCGCCTCGGCGGACGCCGGCGGAACGGGAGCGCAGCGACCGGCATCGACTTCGACGAGCTCGGTATCAACGAGGTCGTCCAACTGCTCCGCGACGCCAACATGGGGGCGGTCCTCCGCGACTTCGGCGACCGCAACCCGCAGGAAGACCCCGTCATCCACTTCTACGAGCTCTTCCTGAAGGAGTACGACGCGAAGAAGCGGATGCAGCGTGGCGTCTTCTACACCCCCAGGCCGGTGGTATCGTATATCGTCCGCTCCGTCCACGAGTTGCTGCAGACCGAGTTCGGCCTCGCGGACGGCCTGGCCGACACTGCCACCTGGGGCGAGATGGCATCACGCCATGCTGGGCTGTCCATCCCCCAGGGCGTCAAGCCCACCGATCGCTTCGTCACCATCCTCGATCCGGCGGCGGGCACCGGCACCTTCCTCGTCGAGGCGATCGACGTCATTCACCGCACCCTCGTCGAGAAATGGCGTGACGAGGGCCACTCCGAACGGCAGATTATCGATCTCTGGAATAGCTACGTACCTGAGCATCTGCTCCCCCGCCTTCACGGCTACGAACTGCTCATGGCGCCGTATGCCATTGCCCACCTCAAGATTGGTCTGAAGCTTCACGAGACCGGTTACAGTTTCGAAAGCAATGAGCGTGCGAGGATCTACCTGACCAACGCCCTTGAGCCCGCGGGCGGCGCCGGTAAGCAAATGGGCTTTGCGGAGTGGCTACCAGCGCTAGCGCACGAGGCAGAGGCGGTTAATGCGGTAAAGGGGCGGCAGCATTTCACGGTCGTTGTCGGAAACCCGCCGTATTCGGGATTTTCGGCGAACATGTCCGACGCAATCATGGCATTGGTTGAACCGTACAAGGCCATCAATGGAGTATCGTTGGGAGAGCGGAAGATATGGGCGCAAGACGACTACAAGAAGTTCGTTCGCTTCAGCCAGCTGAGGATATCAGATGCGGGGTCAGGAATCGTTGGCCTGATCACGAATCACGGATACATTAGTGAGCCCACAGGCCGGGGAATGAGGCACAGCCTCCTTGGGACCTTCGATTCCGTGTCGGTCGTCGACCTCCACGGCAGTCTGAAGAAGCGCGAGACATGCCCCGACGGAAGCCCTGACAAGAATGTGTTTGATATCGAACCCGGCGTCGCCATATCCGTCCTCAGACGAACGGCACGTAGGGTCCGGTCAGTATCTCACGCTGACCTTTGGGGCTTGCGCGAGGCGAAATACGACCATCTTCTTAGCCACACTTCACGTACGACTGAAGCTAGGACCGTTTCGCCCGCACCCGAATTCTATCTCTTTGTCCCACAGAGCGCGCATGCAGAGGCAGAGTTCTCGCGCTACACGAGCGTCAAGGATGTGTTTCTGATGGGATCGAATGGTATCCAGACGTCGCGGGACGACATCGTATACGCGTTCGAGAAGGACGAGTGCCGAAGAGTAATTGAGGAGTTTCGAGCCTCGGAGGCGGAAATTCCCACAAGAGTCCTGCGTGACAGGTACTGGCCCGGCAAAAGAGTGGCGAATTATGCCTCGGGAGACACTCGCGGCTGGAGCCTGCCAGAAGCCCGAAGACACCTACGGGGGGACGGGCGATGGCTTGAGCGGTTGAGGCACACGCTCTACAGACCTTTTGATTGGCGTGCGCTGCTCTACGCAGACTACATGATCGACTGGCCTCGACTGGAAGTCATGAAGCACATGCTCGCTCCAAATCTGTCACTCTGCATTGGACGTGCTGGAAGCGCTGCTGACAATCAGGATTGGAACATCGTTTTCGTTGCGAACACTCTCGTCGATATGAACCTATTCTATCGTGGTGGCAACATCAGCTATCCTCTTTGGCTTCTAGGTGACCGAGGTGGTCTCGCGTGGGGCGAAAGTAGGCGCTCAAATTTCAACGCGAAGTTCTTGCAGTCGTTGGCACAGGCACTCAATCTGAGGGTGAGCGGGGAGCACGGTCTTCCCCAGAATGTTACCCCAGAAGGCATCTTTAACTTCATCTACGCAGTGTTCCACAGTCCAGAGTATCGCACGCGATACGCCGAAGCGCTGAAGATCGACTTCGCAAGGCTACCGCTGCCGTCTAGCTTGCAGGTATTCCACGAGATGGAGCGTTTAGGTTCCGAACTCGTTCAGCTTCATCTTGTTGAGGAAGCTGCACAGCGGGCGCTTTCGGCTCGCTACGACGTGAGTTCCAAGCAGTGGCGCTACGAAGTCGCGAAAGGTCGACAGATCCCCATTGAGCTCGCCTTCGGTGGCCCTGAGAAGCCCGTCGTCAGCAGGGTCGGCTGGTCCAACGAGACAGTCTGGATCGACGCGGTGAAGCCGAAGAAAGCCGCGGGGGACGAGGATGTCACGGGCACGGTCGGCTTCCACGGCGTACCCGAGGACGTGTGGGACTTCCACATCGGAGGCTACCAGGTCTGCGAGAAGTGGCTCAAGGACCGCAAGGGCCGCGTCCTCACTGCCGAGGACATCACCCACTACCACCGCATCGTCATCGCCCTGCACGAGACCATCCGCATCATGGGCGAGATCGATCAGGTTATCGACCGGCACGGCGGTTGGCCGGGGGCGTTCGCAGGGGAACAGGAATGATCGCAATACAGGGTTCTCTGGACCATCTGGGTGTTGATGTCACATGGTAGGGGGGAGAGGATGGCAGGTGGGAACGGACTGATACGGGTTATCACCAGTGTCAACCCGAAGGATGTCCAGAAGGTCGCGAAGACGGTCAAAGAGGTTGGTAAAGTGGCTGGCGAAATCGTCGGCATTGTTGCCATGGTTGGACAGTTCGCTGCCACGGGCGGGACCTGGGCGAAGCATGAGGTCTACCGCCGCCGAGTGGAAAGGGCTCAAAATGCGGCAAAGGCGAAGACCAATGCCGCGAAGGAGAAGATCAACTCATATCGGTCGATCCTGAGTGCGTGCGTGCGCGAGAATCACAAGCATGATTGGGCATCTCTCCAGCAGGACATCTTGTCGGGCGCGCCTCCGCCATCCCTGGAGGAGATGAGGGAGAAAGTTGGCGTGCCCAGGCCGGATCCGCGAGGTGCGGGCAGCAAGGAGAAGCGGGCAGCCAAGGAGGCAGAGGCGCGGGCACTGTTCGAGAAGCTGGTGCGGGAGCACGACGAGGCTGTCATTCACGCTAGAGCGGAGCTGGCGAGGCTGAAGTCTGGGTACGAAGATGGAGATGGAGAGGCCGTCGAGTTCTACGTCCGGGGCGCTTTGAAACGGTCCGCATGCCCTGAAGGGATACAGCCAGAACCAGATGCAGTCTTCAACCACTCCGATAAGACCATCGTAGTTGATTTCGTCGTTCCAGTGATGGCCCGCCTTCCAAGCGTCTGGGGATATGCGTACGACGAGGATGGTGGTAGGGAGACCCGAGTAACGATGAGCCCAGACGAGATCGAAGAGCTGTACGCAGAAGTGCTCTACCAGCTCTGCCTCAAGCACCTGTACATAGCTATGTCCGCCAGTCCCGCCGGCCACGTGGAGCGGATGGTCTCCAACGGCTGGTTCCCAGGAGTCGATCGGAAGACCGGAAGGGATGCCCACATCTGCGTCATCTCCTGCTCTGCCACGCGCGAGGAGCTTGTCTCGTACAACCTGGGGAGGGTGGACAGTAGGGAGTGCTTCCAGCACCTGGGAGGTGTGTGCGGCGAACCGCTCGCGCGGGTTGTCCCGGTCGATCCCATCATGCGTGTCAACAAACGCGACCCTCGCTTCATGCCGCCGACAGTGTAGAGGGAGGTTTCGAGATGGTGAGTACCGGCCCAGCTAACGTAGGCACTGCTTTCGAGATGCTGTTTGAGGAGATCAAGGCGCACATCGCCGCGGCCGATCAAACAGGCGCCGCGGCTTTCCAGATCGGCGACTACGACGCCGTGACGAGGATGGCGGCTAAGGCCAAATCCATGAAGGAGTTCATGGGCAGAGTCGCCGCCATGCGCCAGGAGTGGGCTACCTTGGTCAGTCCAACCACCTCGATTCGGAGGACGCCTCCCAGAATGACATCCCCTGGGCGCCATACCAGCCCAGATCGCCTCCGACCCGGGCTCCGCACCCCTTTAGAGGACTTCTATCGTCCAATCCTGGCGGCCACCGCCGAACTGGGAGGAAAGGCCAGGGCAAGTGAAATAGTTGAGCGCGTAGGAGCCATGCTGAGGAACGCGCTCACCGAGGCGGACCTAAAACCCCTCCCGTCAAATCCCGCGGTCACCCGATGGCACAATGGCGCCCACTGGGCACGCCTGAAGCTGATTGAGCAAGGCCTTCTGAGACGTGATGCCCCATACGGTATCTGGGAGATCACCGACGCGGGTCGCCGGTACCTGGCAAGGAGTGGCGAGTAACAACTGCGCGCCTCGGTTTCTTACACGACTGAAATGGGAAAATGGTACCTAAGTGACGGCTTGGACATGTTCGCCTCCAAAGTGTAAAGTAGAGTGTAAACTGATTTTGGATCTGGCTCGATTGCGTCAGGAGAACTACATTGCCAGCCACGTTGCTTTCGCTCCTCGAGTTGCCCGGTGTTCCTCACCGTGTCTTCGAACGATCTCCGCTCGCTCTCTCGGTATGCCAGGTGAAGTTCCCCAGGGAGCTCAGCATCGCGAACGACTCTTTCGTTGCTCCGTTTCACCATGCGATCAAAGCCCGGTATCCCTTGGCCGACAAGCTACCCGAATTGGGGTTGGCCGTTAGCCTTGGCGCGTCGAGCCCCCAGGTGCAGCAGGAAAGTGGATCATTCCGTTGGCAATTTGCCGACTCGGAACGTCGGTGGACTGTCACCCTGTTGCAAGAGGCAGTCAGCATCGAGACCCGGGCATATGCGTCTTTCGCGGATTTCCTGCTTCGGCTCGACGAGGTCGTCAAGGCCCTTATTGATCATGTTGCACCAACTGCCGTCACCCGACTTGGACTGAGGTACATCAATGAGATTCGGCTGAAGGAAATGGCTTGGGAGGAAGCAATAACCGCTGCCATCCTTGGTCCAATCACTCTTCCGCAATTCGCGCCGGGCGTGATGCAGTCTGTGCAGGAGATCCTGCTGAGATACGAGGACGGACACGGTGTAAACATCCGCCATGGGCTACTGCCTGACGGCAGTACCGTACTACCCAAGCCCGGGGAAGAGTTGCCTCGCGGGAGTTTCTATCTGCTCGACTTCGATGCCTTCCGCGAATTCCCCGTTCCTGGTGGCCTTGCGACAGACGTCGATATTGTTCGCAGCTACGTCGACACGTTCAATAAGGTCATCTATCAACTGTTCCGAATGTCGACTACCGAAGATTACATATCGACGCTAGGGGAGTACAGCAATGGCGATAACTGAGATCCTTGAGGAAGCCCTGAACTGGACATCCTCTAGCTTGGTCCTGCCCTCCTTTGGCTACAGCTTGGTTCGTCTGGCTAGGCCCAAATCGGAGGGAGGAGGGAGTGCGCTCGAAGTGCGCACTCCAGAAGTGCCCCCAGTGATGCGGGAAGCCAACGAGATTGCAGAGAGAGCATGGGCTAGAGGTGCTTCGTGCCCGCTCTTCACGAGAACTCATCCGGAGTCGCCTAGAATTGTGTTGGCGCCGAGAGGGTTCTTCCTCTGCGCCGGACTGGGCACGCCTGTGGGATCACAGGGCGCTGACTTCAGGCAGTTCACGGTACAGGACCCGCCCATATCTGTCGACCCTACCCCTCGCCTGATTGAACGACTGAGGGAAACCGCGAAGCTTTCGCACAAATCAATCGCAGAACTGGTGGGTGTCTCGCGTCAATCACTACACAATTGGCAGCGAAAGCAGCCGATTGCGTCGGAAAATCGCCGACGCCTGATGGCAGTCTTGGATATCTTGAATAGGGCGAGAAAGCGATATTCCAGCAAGAGCCGGCTCTACACCTGGCTGCAGACGCCCTGTACCGAGGACGGGAAGAGCCCCTGGGATCTAATCCTCGCCGGCGAGTACGATAGGGCGCGCTACTACGCCGTGGCCAGTCCGACTTCAGGTGTGCGCTCTCTCCCTGACTGGGCCACGAGGCCTGTTCCGGTCAAGTTCGCTGGCAGCGTCCGCGTTAGAAGGCAAGCCACACCCGCCGAACCGTCGCCCGAGAACACAAAAGGGAGCGGGCAGGAGTGACCGGCAGTGCCTCCGGAGAGCCTTCCCTCGGGGACCGCCTCATCGGAGCAGGCTGGCGGCAGGGGGCTATCTTCAAGCTGCCAGCCAGCCGGTTGGCGTGGAGCCCCGTCTCAAATTCTAGTCTCGGCGAACTGACAATTGATCAGCATGTGCCGCCAGTAGAAGGTACCCACACCCTTGTCGTCATCTCTCAGGATTGCGATATCTACGCCGATACGAGCACCGAGCCCTACGTGGAGGCGATGGTCTGCCGGTACGAGACCGACCGAGGCAAGATCAACAACGCCGACCAGCGTAGCGTCCGAGAGTTCACTCTGGAACGAACTAGCGGTCTCCTTGCGGTAGCCCGTTACCACGTCCCCATCGCAAAAGACGTTCTGCTTACCCTCGACCCCCCGCAATCGTGGCCCGGTGATGCGAAGCGTCACGAGAGATTCAGGTCTTGGCTGGGTCGGCGATACACTCGTCCGGCTCTGCCGAACGACTTCGTCGACTGGTTTGTGAAGCCAGCCGAGAACGCTGTTACTGCCCTGTTCAAGAAGCGCCCTGCCGTTGACGACACCTTCAACTTCGGAGTGCGCGAGATATGTATCCCGTTCCCTCCCTCTGACGACCCTCCATACATAATTGACGCCGTAATCTACCTGCTCGAGGAGAGAGCTCTCAGCCCGGAGCTAACCGATGCGATTGAGACGGTGCACCAGGTTCTCGCGGAGGCTGTCGCGGGTGAGTTTGTGATCCCCCCATCGGTGCCCGCCATAATGTCAGTTGCCGACATCTCCTTGCAGGCCTACGAGGCTACTTTTGCGCTCTTCCTCGAGTACGTCACCTACAAGGGCGACGACCTCCGCGGCGCCAAGCCCATCCGCCGGCTTTAACCCAGCTCCGCCTCTCGCAGCGTGCCAGCCCTAGTTGCCGCACCTCCGCTTGGGCGAATGCCGCAGACGATCGTAGTGCCTTCGAACCCGTCCAGGAGGCAGCAGGCTGACCTCCAATGCTGTCCGATAAATGAAGGTAGATGAAGTTGTTAGGTTGCTCTTGGTAAGACTAGGCCTCAGGGGTGGCTTAGTGCTGAGGGGGCCGCTTGCCGATGGATCTCTCGTGAAGCCGAACAAGATGCGCTGCCTCTAAACCAAGGCCAGGATGAAACCCGCGGGGTCTCGGGGATCACGGCGCGCCAGTTCAGGATCAGGGGCCAAAGACCCCGCGGGTTTGGTCGCCGCTTTACTTTAGGTACACCGATTACCGCGAGAGTCTCAGAGGCCTCGACGCGCCCTCAGCAGTCGAACACCGACCAGCAGATGTCATTCCGCAGCCGCTGGTCGTCGAGTACGAGCTCGCGTATCGCCTCCGGGAGCTGGTCTCGCTGCCACCGGCACTCGAGTCGCCCTGCGCTCTCGCCGTCTCCTTCCGGCGCGGCAGCCCGGGCGGCCTTGATTGCGTAGGCGGCCGCACCGAGCTCGTGCGCGGCGACGTGTGCGACGGCCGCGGCCTGGCCGGCAGCGTACGCGGCATGGCGCGCCGCTCCGCTTAGATCTCTGGCCGCGCCCATTGCATGGCCGGCCGCCGTGCGAGACTGGGTCATGGTGATCTCGCCACGAACCCAGGCGCGGGCCTGCTCAATGGCGTAACGCGGCCGCGGGTCCGAAGGCTTCGCCGACTCGAAGAGGTCGAGGACGTGCTCCGCACACGATGCCGCCCACAGGGCGAGGAGATGGTGATCCGAATCGGTGAGGGTCCCACCGCGGCGGATGGTGATGAAACGAGGGTCGCGCTCTTTCGGGAGGATCACACCCGGCACTCCTTCTGCTCGAATCTACCCAACATGTGAGTAGCTGGCTCACCTGTAGCCGCGGCCTTCAGGCTGCGCGTCCTCGTGGGGGCAGACGGTCGGGAACGAACGAGGCTACTGGCGACGGCGCACCGACCCCTGTCTCTAAGAGGGTCCCGGGGCGATTGCGACGATCTGGCCGTCCTCGGCTACCTCATGTCCAAGACTGCCTTCGCGCGCCAGCGTGTCTGGTCCCAGGTGGGTGAGGATCAAGCGTTTGGTCTGAAGGGCGGGCAGCTGCGCTTCCAGCGTCTTCAAGGCGAGATGACCTTTGACCGGTTTCTCGTAGACGTAAGCCTCGCAGACAAACAGGTCGGCCCCGCTTGCGGCTTCTGCCAAACCCGAACACCACTCCGTGTCCCCCGAGTAGGTGATGGCCCTGCCCTCGGCCGCGATCCGAAGAGCGAACGCCCGCAGGTTCTCGCTGTGCGAAACCTCGTAGGGGGTCGCGACCAGCGGGTGCAAGCGCAAGGCCTGCCCCGGCTCCCATTCGAGGAGCCTCAGGTCGAACTTCGGAACCGTGGTCGAAGATCCCGGGAAGCTGATCTCTCTGACATGGGTAAGGTGGTCGGACAGCCCTGGCGGGCCGACGATCGTCAGGGGGTCGCGACGCTTCGCGAACTGGGCATCGAGCAGGAAGAAGGGCAGTCCGCCGAAGTGGTCGCCGTGAAAATGGGTGATGAGGATGAGCGAGATCGAGTTGGGGTCTACGCCGAACCGTTTCATCGCGATCAGCGACGAGGCACCACAATCGAGCAGACAGCGCGTCGTCTCCGTTTGGAGAAGAAGGCAGGTGTTGAAGCGGCCTCCGCTGCCGAAGGCGTCACCCGAGCCCAGGAACTGAAGACGCATGGCTACTCTACCTCTCTCATTCGACTTGGCGCCCGCAGATGCGGACTCCAACGTGGATGTATCCGGCTCGAGTGCGTCGTTCCTTGCGTAGGGCAGGGTTTCGTGCCCTGCCTTTCAGTCGTCATCCAGCCCCTTGCGGCGGGGCAGAGCGCCCCGTCACCTCGTGGCGACGCCGAGCATCTCCCTGGCCATGGCCGCGGCGGCCTCCTTGTCCTCGGGGGCGAGCTCGCCGTCCAGGACGGCGTTGAGGAGCCGGTCCTTCACGTCCCGAATCCAGGGGCCCGGAGGCCGGTCGAACATCTCCATCAGCTCGTTGCCGTCCAGCGGACTCTTGATCTTCTCCGTCTCCTCTTCCTCGCGGAGCCTCTCCACCCTCTCTTCCAGCTCGCGGACGAGGGCCGTGCGCGCGGCGACCTTAGCCTCACGCTGGCTGGTGATGTCCGCTCGCGACAGGGCGAAGAGGAGGGGCAGCTCGTCGCCCGCCTCACGGACAAAGCGCCTCACAGCCCCTACGGTCCAGTCGCTCTCGTAGAGGTTGATCCGCTGGTGCAGGCGGACCAGCTTCGTCACGCGCTCCACCAGCTCCGAGCTCATCCTAAGCCGCAGCAGGACGTGGCGCGCCATCTCCGCCCCGACTGCTTCGTGGCCGAAGAAGTGGACCTCGCCGTCGTCTACGCTCTTCGTCGTGGGCTTCGCAATGTCGTGAAGGGTCGCGGCCCAGCGAAGGGAGAGGTCGGGCTCGGTGTTCTCTACTACCTGGAGGGTATGGCGCCACACGTCCTTGTGATGATAGTCGCCCTGCTGCTGCAGACCGATCATTGGCAGCAGTTCCGGAATCACGTGGTCCAGCAGGAAGCTGTTGTGAAGCAGCTTCAGCCCTTCCGCGGGGCGGGACGACGTGAGGATCTTGTTCGTCTCCTCGGCGCGCCTCTCCCAGCTGATTTTCTGCAGCGTGCGAGAGCTGCGGATCATCGCCGCGTAGGTGTCGCGCTCGATCTCGAAGCCGAGCTGGCAGGCGAAACGGACGGCACGAAGCATCCGGAGCGGGTCCTCACGAAACCGGTCGGCGGGGTCCCCCACAGCGCGGATGTACCGGCCGACGAGGTCGGACTTCCCGCCGAAGGGATCGACGATCTTGCCGTCCACGGACATCGCCATGGCGTTTATGGTGAAGTCGCGGCGAGAGAGATCCTCTTCCAGGGATCCCAAGAACTCCACGTCGGGCTTGCGGCTGTCCTGGTAGTGCTCCCCTCTATAGGTGGTGATCTCTACCCGCCTACCGTCTATGATCGCCCCGATCGTGCCGAACTTCTCACCGACCTTGTAGATGGCGATGCGGGTTCCGTGGGGCCACGGCTTCGCCAGGATGGCTTCGGTCTCGGGAGGGGTGGCGTTGGTCGTGAAGTCCCAGTCCGGGCTGGCCCGACGGAGGAGACGATCGCGGACCGAGCCCCCCACCAGGAACAGCTCCCTGTCCATATCGGCGAAGCGCTCGGCGAGAACCTGAAAGAGACGGTTCATCAAAAGTTCGGCACCTCGTCGGCATCGGTGGTCGGGGCGAGGCCCGCTGCTCCCCCCTCTGCCGGCTGTCCAGATGCCTGGCGGAGGGCGGCCTCCAGATCGCGCTGCCTCAACGCCGTGGTGAGGTCCCCGCGGGTCTTCTCCATGATGCCGCGAACCGAGTCCGTGGTGCGGCGCAGACCTCCCGTGAGCGCATCCGGGAAATCGATGGTAACCAGTATGCTGTAGATGTCGTCCATCACCTGAAGGATCTCCTCGCAGCGCGAGGTATCCCCCTTGCGCAGCTTGTCCAGAATATATCGTCGCAGCTCGCCGACGGACTCGCCCATTCCATTGAGATAGGCCGCTGGCTCTACACCAAGCTCATCCTGGCCGGGGATGGGCTCGTGGTTGATGATAGCGTAGGTAACCGAGGCTTCCACCAGTTCCTTCTGAGAATCCTGTACGTAGCCGGTGAAGCGGAGGTCAGGTTGATTCTGGAGGTCCACTATTATCTGGTCGCTGATGGTCTTGGCCTTGTCCCGAAGCTCGCGCGCTTTGTCGTTCTCGCCCCGGTGCACCGCGCGAATACTGAGCGCGCAGGAGCGGGTGAGCTCCCGCGAAACCGTGAGGGCCTTCTCTCGGGCGGCGTTCTTGATCTCCAGCTCCCTGATGAGCTGCCCGCCCAACTCTTCCAATTTCGCCATGGATTCCTCGTCGCCTCCGTCTTGGCGCTAATTCTGTCTTCTGTTCGTCGACATCCCAATCCGGGATTTTACCATGTCTTCGGTGGGCTACTTCTCGTACAGCTGGATCGCAGCGCTGACGTCTTGCCTGCCCATCCCGGCTCGGCCGGCTTCCTCGAATACGCTGAGGGCCTTCTCAGCCACGGGCACCTCGGTCCCCAACTCCCTGGCGAGGTCGCGAGCCAGTCGCAGGTCCTTGGCCATCAAGTCGACGGCGAAGCCGGTGTCGAAGTCGCGCGCCAACGCCTTGGGGAACTCGGTTTCGAAGAGCCTGCTCCAGCCCGCGCTGACCTTGATGATCTCCTCGACGAGGTTCATGTCCATGCCGGCATGGCGGGCGAGGTTGATCATCTCCGTGATCGCGATATTGTTGATGCCAACCAGCAGCTGATTCAGAATCTTGATCGTGCTGCTGGTGCCGATCGGTCCCACGTGGAAGACGTTCTTCCCGATGGCCTTAAGGACAGGCTCGACGCGCTGGAAGTCCTCGGGGTTCCCTCCGACCATGACCGCCAGGGTCGCGGCTCTGGCTCCTGTGACACCACCGCTGACTGGCGCATCCAGGACGGCTGCTCCTTTCTCCGCGAAGCGAGAAGCCATCTTCTTTGCCAGGGCAGGAGAGATGCTGCTCAGGTCGACGAACAGCTGTCCGGAGCGGGCGCCCTCGATCAAGCCCCCTGGCCCGAGGTATACGGACTCGACGGCCACTGGGGTTGGGAGCGAAGTGAAGATGATCTCTCCAGCCGACGCGACGTCAGTTAGACTCGCAGGGGTTGCTCCCGCCTCCACCGCCCTCTGGACCGCCTCAGTCGAGAGATCGGAGACGGTCAGCTTGTGGCCGGCCTTCATCAGGTTTAAGGTCATCGGGTATCCCATGTTGC
>JAJYKO010000979.1 GCA_021788565.1 Chloroflexota bacterium | reverse complement strand
TCTGGTATGGCGTCAGTTGGACTTGCTCTGGACGTTCTGGACCTTGATGAATGTGCCCCGCTGTAATTCGTCGAAGGCCACGCGAAGCTCTTCCTGAGTGTTCATCACTATCGGTCCGTACCAGGCGATCGGTTCCCCGATGGGCTTTCCGGACACCAGAAGGAACCGAACTGGATCATCCTCCGTCGTGACGGTTACCTGATCACCGTCACCGAACAGCAGCAGATGCCTGTCCCCAACCAGCGGATCCCGTTTCATGTCGAAGTAGTTCGTTCCCTCGGTCTCGTAGCTGTAGGGATCGAGCTGTTGACAAAATATGCCCTTGCCGCCGATGACGTACGCGAATACCGTGTGTCCCGGGGGCGTTGGATGAGTGAAGGTCGCGCCAGGAGTCAAGGTGATGTCCAGGTATTCGGGATCTGTGACGACGTCGCGAACAGGTCCCGTCGTTCCGTCGACTGTGCCCGCGATCACTTTGATCCTGGCTCCGCCGGCACCGGTCACCTCGGGGATTTCAGCGGCTACGACGCCTCTATAGCGCGGATCCATCATCTTCTGGGAAGCGGGTAAATTCGCCCAGAGCTGGAACCCGTGCATGGCGCCCTGGGCATCCCCCTTGGGCATCTCCTGGTGAATGATACCGCTACCGGCCGTCATCCATTGCACGTCCCCGGCAGAGATGACCCCGGCGTTGCCGAGATTGTCTCCGTGCTCGACGTCTCCGCGCAGCACATAGGTGATGGTCTCGATCCCGCGATGTGGGTGCCAGGGGAACCCTTTGATGTACTGGCTCGGCTCGTCGGAGCGAAAATCGTCCAGCAGCAGGAAGGGATCGAAAAGTTCGGGATCGCCAAAGCCGATGGCTCGATGAAGATGGACGCCGGCACCTTCGATAGTGGGCCGGCTCTTGAATACCTTCTGGATGCGCCTGTTTCCCGTCATGAGTCGCCTCCTCGAACTATCCCAGCCTGAAGGCCGTCATTTTGTGCTCCAGGGCGTTCATCGGGTTTCCGTGGCCGAGGAAAACGGCCGGCAGCCTGGCGGGCTGGGTCATGAGTATCCTCCCACGCGATAGATAAACGATGGCATCCGTTGGTGCGGCGTCGATTCGAGGGCTAGCGAACAGCCAAAGCCGAGCGCTTGCTCATGTGTGTGAGCCAGCGATCGGCTCTGTCAGGAAGCCAATTTGTCGGGTGCAAGTACCATGCCCCGCGGGGAGGCCCTACCCTTGGTTTTCCTTGTTTATCGGGATGACGCAGATGAACCGCAGCGTGGCTTCGTGGCTGTTGACGAACTGGTGCTTCTCTCGGGACGGTATGAAGACCACGTCCCCCACACCCACGGGCGTCTCCTTGCCATCCTCGTCTAGAACCACCCCATCGCCCTCGATCACGTACACCTCATGTTCCCAGAAGTGGCGGTGGGAGGGTGTCGATCCCCCGGCCTTCACATTGATGATTCTCATCGCGAAGTTGGGGGCTCCCTCCTTCTCCGTGATGAGCCACTGAATGCTGGCGCCCGTTCCGTGGTCCTCATCGGTGGGCGGGACCGAGTCACTGCTGTAAACCTTCATCAGACGCCTCCAATGCGCGGGAAGCTATGATCGTTCGGCTCCTCCGCTCGCGGGAGGTGCAGGGGTGGTCGCTCCGGCCGCGCTCTCAGCGGTGGCCTCCTCAGGTGTCTCGAGATGTGCCTGCAGATGGACGGCGGCCACTATTTCGTTGTGGTCGGTCAATATCGTCACGCCTGGTCCTACCACTAGGTCTCCAACTCGGATCACGACATCCACCTCGTCGAGCTTGGAGAGATCCACCTGGATTGCGGATGGGAGGTCGGCGGGCAGACACTCCACCGTGACTTCGTTCAGAGGCCGCTGCACCAGCACGTCGGCCCGGCTGGCCACCGTTGCCTCGTTGACGAAGTGAAGGCGGATCTGGGTCCTCAGCTTCTCAGTCGCGTTGACCATGTAGAAGTCGACGTGGTCGATGGCGCCGCTGACTACGTCGCGTTGTACGTCCTTGATCAAGACTGGCACGCCGGGGCGATCAGCAACCTTCAGCAGCAGGATGACGTTCTTCCCTCCGTGGGCCAGCACCCTCTGCAGAACCTGCCTGTCCACCTGCAGCGACACCGAGGGCTGAGCGTGGCCGAACATGTTGGCCGGCACGATACCCTTCTTGCGAAGCTGTTTGACCTGCTTTCCAGATACGGTTCTCTCCTCGACGGCCAGTTCCATCTGATTGCTCATGACTCTCCTTCCACCCAGTCAGCCACGATTTAAGTGGCTAGGATATCGGCATCTCCCGCCGCAGGGATTGAGGAAACCTGCTATACGGTTCCCACGTACTTGCCATCGCAGTATAGATCGACTTTGCTCCCGTCCGATGGCAGCGGGAGGACCTTCCGGACCTCTCTCCGCCTCTCCACGGCGTTCAATCGTTGATTGCAGAATACTTCCTGCCGAAGCTTACCAAATTGCTCGCCGTTTACGTCTACGCGAACTGTTCTCATGCTAGTATGGCTCTCCTTGTTCCTCGCGGGTGGAGTTGCTCCCCTGTGATCCCATCCGACTTTCCGTTGTCATCCACATGTTCCACGGTTAGCGCCTCGATGTGGGCCGGCTCTTTCGGGTTCTCATCTCGCCACAGCAATCCGAGCAACTCTCCCACGGTGGCCGTGCGCTCCCCCGGGTGGCGAAGACGACGGTGAGCGTTAAGCCGATATCTGTTTCGCCTGCCGACCTTTTCCCGCTCTATGTATTTCTCAGAGAGGAGGTCTGCCACGATCTTGCGGGCAGCACGCTCAGTGATCCCCACCGCCTGGGCTATCTCAAGCCCGGTACTATCCTGATAGTGGCCGATGTAGGTGAGCACCAGGGCGTGGTTTGTGAGAAAGCTCCACGACGCCATCGATTTCAACCTCCTACAGGGGCTGCGGTACCGCGGCGCCGCCGCACGCCATGGGTTTTAGGCAAGCAACGATACATGCTTTTCGATTCATGCTACGGCATACATTGTACCACCTAGCGAGAGGGACAGCATGGACAAGGAGGGCGGGCAGA
>JAJYKO010000978.1 GCA_021788565.1 Chloroflexota bacterium | reverse complement strand
ATGGTTCGTGGAGCAGCCGAATTGGAGTGACAGTCCGGGAGGGCGCGTGAGGCTGCGCCCGCTCGCCTCACGTCCCGGCGAGCCGCCAGTTGCCCCACCCGGGCGGCTCGGCAGGAGCCTCGCCCTCCCCGTCGTTTCCGCCCGACCTGTGACATCATCCTCAAACCATGCCACATCAACAACCGGTTGGCACGCGTGATGCTTTCTTTCGGCCTGTTGTCCCCGAACGTGCATGCTCACCCTCGGGTTGAGGCCTACTCGCATTGATAGCCTCCCACCATGAGAGCGACGAGATCGGGCAGCTACCATGAAGCAGGCAGGGCCTCTGCAGTGCCCCAGCGCTAGCAATCACGGGAACGCTGATGCGAGCCCTGGCGGGAGCGCAAAGCCCCGACGAAGGGTAATCGTCGCAGCCTTGCTTGCCGCCCTCGCCGTCGTCGCGGCGGCTTCCGCCATCCTGGCACTCGCGCTTAACCTCTCGGTCAGTGTCGAGAACGGAGCCACCGATCTGCCTCCGCAACCATATTTGACCGTCTCAGTCTGGAACATCGGCGGCAGCAGCTTACAGGCGAGTCTCGCCGAAATTGTTCGCGACATCGATGGCCAACCGGGTCCCTCCCACGTGATTCCGGTGAAGATGGTCCCACTGGCTACGCAGATGCCCTTAGAACTGCGTACTGAGTACCGACTCGAGCGGACCGATGGCACAACGCTCTTGAACCTCGACGGGCTGTATCAACTGACTCTTACCAGCCGGCCGGAGATCGCAGGTCTGCCTATGGGAATCGCTTCCTCTCGCGCCTACGTTTTCTCCACCTTGACGTCACCGCGGCCGTACCTGCAGGAAGGGGTGGTTCCCCTGGCCTATCAGAAGCCTCTCGAGCTTCGGTGGAACCAGCCCATTCAGAGCCTCGAGGTGGAGACAAATCCACCCCTGAAGGTCCAAACCCGGTTAGACCCGGCTCGAAAGGACGTGAGCTACGTAGAACTAGTCGGAGCCCAACCGGGAGCAGAGTACGAGCTTCGCGTAGTCCGAGCGGTCGCAGCCACTGGAGCATGGCTGGTCGCCCCTGCGCAACTCCGGGTCCTGACCCCGGCCCCACCAGAACCGATTCTCGCGAATGTGAAACTGGAGGATGCTGATCGAGTGGTGCTTCCCTGGGATCTAGCGATCACCAGCCTTGACTACGAAATCACGCCGGCCGTAAAGAGCGTCGCCAATGTTGGGACTGGCGACCCCCTGGTCAGCTACATCCTTCTGCAGAACCCAAAACAGGGGCAGGAATACGCCATTAGGATCAAGGGAGCGGTGGCAACGACCGGCGCTCCGCTCATCGGTGCTCGGGATCTGAAGGTCACTACGCCAAAAGCACTTATGGTTGACAAGTTCCTGCCGGAACAGCCCAAATGGGGAGTGCCACTCGCGGATAGCAGCATCAGCCTGGCCTTCAGCGAGCCCGTTAAGGATCGAGCAGCGGCCGAGGCTTCGATCAGCCTCACACCTTCGGTTAAGGGCAAGTTCGAGTGGACCGCCCCTAACCTGGTCGAGTTCGTGCCAGGGGACAAGTTCCCTGGAGCCACTGATTTCGTCGTGCAAGTTGCGGGCGGGAAAGGAGGCGTGCGGAGCGCCGACGGCGGGTACCTTTATCAGACGGAGAGGTTCACTTTCTGGACGGCTCCGGAGAAGGAGATCGAGGTCAACCTCACCCAGCAAAAGTTGACCCTCTGGGAGGGCGGTAAGCCCGCATGGAGCACCCTGGTCTCCACCGGGGTGGCGGGGGCCGAGACGCCAACTGGACTATTCGCCGTTGACTACAAAATGGCGGCCACCAGGATGCGCGGGGTGAACCCCAGCGGCCTCAGGTACGATCTCACGGATGTTCCGTGGGTGATGTCGTTCGAGGGAGACTACACGATCCACGGCGCATACTGGCGCGACAACTACGGTTACCCGCAGAGTAACGGATGCGTGAGCATGTCTATCCCCGACGCCAAGTACCTGTACGACCAGACACCGGCGGGAACGCCGGTTCGCATCCACTACTAGCGACGAGACCGACTCGGCCTCAGTCCGAGTCGGTCTCAAGTTCATCCCTCCAGCCGTGTCGAGTTACTTGCCGCCGGGCGGCGGGATCTCATGCCAGAACTCCGAGACGAAGTCCCGAGCGTCGGGGTGGAAAACCTGTTTGGCTATCACCGGAGAGCCGCTTCGGCACTTCCAGTCGTAGATGCCGGAGTGGCCAACCACGAACAGCGGGATGAAGTCCGACTGGGGATTCGCTTTGCAGTAGTCCACCATCCCAGGATTCGGCTGGGTGGTCGTATCGGCGAAACCGCAGTTCAGGTTGGCTCCCACGGTACAGGCCAGCAGTCTGCTGTCCATGCACCTCCAGAAGCTGTTTTGAGCTGTGAAGCCCGCCGTGCTTGGGACGCCGAGGGCCCTGGCGAGACCCGCGGCGATGACGTTGGGGAACGCGGGGCCTGTGTAGCGCGCATCCGGCTGATCGACGGTTCCGACGGTGGCGCAGTAGGCGAAGGGATCGCCGAAGGTCGCCGGAGGCCCCGCGGACGCTGAGGTCTCCCAAGCAAACTGCTGGTCATTGGGCCGCTCGAGTAGGCCGAAAGGGCTGTTAATCCAGGTCATGGCGCCGTCCGTGAACCCCGTCCAGTTGTTCGCCTTCTTCCAGACCATGAGTCCCGTAGTCGTCCGCTGTAGGACGTTGCCGTTAGTAGTTGGGTGCTCAGACTCCACGGGCTGGCCCGAGAACCTGGGGATCATAGCTGCCAGGGTCTTGAAGCCTAACTCGAACCGCGGCTGCTGGGATGAGGAAGGGGCTTCCGATTGGGCCGCGGCGACCGCCGCCGTGACCAGCCCGTTGGACAGGAGCGCCGTGCCAAGGAAGATCAAGCCCAGAGTCCAATGTCGCATCCCGTTGCCTCCTTCGCTGATAGGGCGGCCGCCAGATTCGACGAGCTTGATCATTCTACCTCCGGACTGACATTCCGGCCACAGCGTGGTTTAATGTGCGCGATTTCGGGATTCCAAGGAGGAGAAGATGCACGTCATCG
>JAJYKO010000977.1 GCA_021788565.1 Chloroflexota bacterium | reverse complement strand
CGCCCACCGAAATGCGGTGATCGAGATAGGCGGCGAAGCGCGTGACACCGTCGCGAATGACCCCCTGAAGCATCTCCCACACGGTCGGGTTCGTCTGTGCTTCTTGGAGGATCACCCTCACCAATTTGTCGCTGGTGTCCAGCATCTGGCGATATCCAAGTGCCACCTGAAGCATAACTTCGCCCGCCGGTTGGTCGCGCCCGACCTGGAGCGTCCGCTCCATCTCCTCACGGAAGCTGTGACGCTCCCGGACAGCCTCGAGGAGGTCCTGCTTGCTTCGGAAGTAGTGGTACATGAGCCCCTGGGCGACGCCGGCTGCCTTAGAGAGTTCCTTTACGGTCGCCCCTTCCAGGCCCTTTTCGGCGAACACGGATAGAGCCGTGTCGATGAGCTGATTGCGCCGCTCCAGCGCCTGCGCCTCACGATTACCCCTCGGTCTCGGCGATGTATTCATTGAACGTTCACTCAGCCTCCAGGGGATAACTCTATAGCCACGCTAAGCATTTGTCAATGGTGATGTCTGATGGAAGCCGGCGTCTTGAACCAACTGCTCTGTGACCACCGGCCGGCAGTTGCCGAAGACGTACGGAACGATTACTGCGGGCATTCGCTCGTAGAGCCACCAACCAGCGGTAGTAGAGGCTATGCAGACAGAACCTCCACCAACAGTTGCGCGCGAGACCGGTGGACGCCAACGGCATCCGCGGGCCTAACTTCGATCGTACCAGGGCTTGTCGTCCGGCTCGACGAGCGGGACCGTCCCCGCGGCTTCTTCCGGCACCATTCTAATGCCTGCCACTGTGACCTCCTACAACACCCTCGTCCCGCTGGCTACGAAGACGCTGATCTTAGCCAGGTCTCCCGAGGCCGAGCTGCCGCAGCAGTCTGAGCCCGTGCACTCCACCTTCACATCGGCGAGTCCCGCTTCCGTGCACCACTCCTCGACCTGGCTCCGCTCGAAGCCGAGCCAGATGTCGGCCATCTCTTCGGCCATCCAGTAGTGGTTGTGCCGATCGAGGTCGGTGATCACGAGGCGTCCTCCGGACTTGAGGACGCGGGCCATCTCGGCAATCGCCTGGGCGGGGGTTGTGGCGTGGTGCAGATACATGTTGGCGAGCACCGCATCCGCCGTCCCATCGGGGAGAGGGAGGGACTCACCCTCGGAGACCCTTAGCTCCACATTGGCGGCGCTGCCCAGGTTCTTCCGGGCCATCTCCAGCATCTCCGGCGAGTTGTCGAAGCCGTATGCTTTGCCGACAAGGGGGGCAACGCAGGCTAGCATGAAGCCGGTGCCGGTGCCAACGTCGGCTATCACGGAGTCGGGGGTGAGGTTCGCCCTGGCGATGGCAGCCTCCCTGACCTCCTCGGTGAAATAGCCCTCCCGCATTGAGTCCCACTTAGAAGCGACGTCCTTGAAATAGCCCTTCACCGTGCTCCCACAGCA
Source organism: Chloroflexota bacterium (assembly GCA_021788565.1). The sequence goes on along the minus strand of JAJYKO010000977.1, from coordinate 1,628 downwards.
ACTCGACCCGCTCGACCCGCTCGATCCGCTGCCCGAGCAGCATGCAGAGGCCGACACCTTCACCGTTGTGGGAGCGTCCTTCCTGATGATGGAAGCGGTTCTCCTGGGAGCTGGCCTGTCCTCGGTCCCTGGCTTCACGGCCCGCACAAAGGCGGAGATCACGTTGGTGCCCTCCGGCAGGGAGAGCCCGTCCGGCACGCAGCAGCTCACCTCCTCGGGTACGTCGTCCACACTGTAAACGGTGAGCGTCTCCATCTCTATGTCTTCGAACCCCGCCGAAGCGAGCTTGGAGCGGTACTCGTCTTCTGCGAGGGCCCCCGCTACGCACCCTGCCCAAAGAGCCATCACCTTCCGGATTGCCTCGGGGAGAGGACCGCCCTGGACAACGATGTCCGCCACGGCGAAGCGTCCGCCCGGTTTGAGAACCCTGAAGGCTTCCTTGAGCACGGCATCCTTGTCGGCCGAGAGGTTGATGACGCAATTCGAGATGATGACGTCCACGCTCGCATCTGGGAGGGGAATCGACTCTATCTCCCCTTTCAGGAACTCCACGTTGGCCGCGCCTGCCTGTCGTGCATTGGATCTGGCAAGCTCCAGCATCTCGTCGGTCATGTCCAGTCCGTAGGCCTTGCCGGCGGGCCCCACTCGCTTGGCCGAGAGCAGCACGTCGATACCGCCTCCAGATCCCAGGTCGAGGACGGTCTCTCCCTCATTCAGCTGCGCAAGCAGGGTGGGGTTGCCACAGCCCAGGGAGGCGAGCACCGCCCCGTCCGGCAGACCCTGGACCTGGGAGAGCTCGTACAGCTGGGACTCGCTGATGTTTGGCCCCGAGTCACAGCCGCAGCTCGCCCGCTGTTGGTCCTGGGCCTCCCTCGCGGCCCCGGCGTATCTCTCCCGGACAGCTTCGCGGATCTCATCCGCATTCGAACTCGTCGACATGCTCTCTTCCTCCTCCCGGACCTTATATCGACATTATTCGATATATCGAGCAAAGAAAAAGGCGGTCATGGCAGCCATGAGCGCAGCACTTCCAGCTTCTCGCGGTTGAGGGAGTAATAGACCCAGAGTCCGCGCTTTTCGGTGTTCACCAGCCCCGCCTCCCGCAGCACCTTGAGATGGTGAGAGACCGTGGGCTGGGCCAGGTCGCAGCAGCCCAGATCGCAGGCGCACACCTCCCCCTCCTCGGCAAGCTGTCTGACGATGTTGAGCCGGGTTTCGTCGGCCAGAGCCTTGAACAGCTTCACGCCATCGTCGAGCCCTGGATACCGGCGTTCGCTGGTCGAGCTCCCCTCCGCGCAGCAATTCACAGCCTGCTTGAGGATCTTGATCGGTTTCATGGCCCCATGATAGCACTCTATCGAAACTTGTCAATATACTGTTCACAACAACCGGCGGGGCGTTCTTTACGTCGGCTGCGTCGTAGACGATTCACGCCTGGTATGGACAGGCAGCCACGCAGTATTTAGAGCCCATGCACCCCACTAAGCGGCCACGGCCGGCCCTCGTTGATCGGAAGCACGTGCGCATCTACAATGGCGTTCGATACGAGAGACCGCTCACGGGAAGCGCCACCCGCGGGAGGCCTTGCGCTGGAGAGTATTTGCGAGGAGAGACCCTCACGGTAGAGG
>JAJYKO010000976.1:2116-3073 GCA_021788565.1 Chloroflexota bacterium | reverse complement strand
AAGACGAGCGGCCGAGTTCAGGTCCATCATTCCGCCCGTCTCCTTGAGCCGATCCTTCAACGTACCGCCGGGCACGTAGCGCATGGCTATGTACGGCACGTTGTTCTCTTCGCCGAAGTGATGCACTTCGATGATGTTCGGGTGGTGCAGAGCTGCGATGCTCGTGGCCTCGGCGTGGAAGCGCTGTCGGAACGACGCGTCCTGGGCCAAGCGGGGGGACAGGACCTTAACGGCCACTGTCGTGTCCAGGGATCGGGCGTATGCCGTGAAGACGGTGGCCATCCCACCCTGGGCGAGGCGCTCCTTTACCTCATACTCCCCGTCCCAAAGCTGGTGCCCCTGCAATTCAACAGCCATTTCCGCTGCCTCCTGTCTCAGCCACCTGACTGGGTTTCGTCGCTACGCACTCTCTCCGCTTCGCCGACGACGGTCTGGTCCGGGTCCGACGGTGACGCCACGACGGTGCGCTCGGCTTCATCAGGCCGCCCCGGCTCCGGTTTCGCGGGCGTAGCTGGCGGCGCAGGCCGTCGACTGAAGGTCATCTCGGACCAGGTGGTTCGTTCCGATGATTTCTCGTCAACACGCTCGGGTGGCGGGGGTTCGGCGGGCGGGACGACGGGCACCTTTTCCGCGGGCGCGCCCGCGCCGAAGCGCAGTTTGGACCACTGAGTGCGCGGTTGCTCCGGCTGTTCGGGCCTCGCCTGAGGTGGTGGCGGCGGTGGCTCTGAAGGCCAAATAGACGGGGTGACGGTCGGGGAGGGCGCGTGAGGCTGCGGCCCGCACGCCTCACGTCCCAGCGAGCCGCCACGTTGGTCGGAAACGGGCGGCTCAGCAGGAGCTTCGCCCTCCCCGGCAATGCGATCCGGTCGTTGAACCATGCCCTCGTCCTGGTCGGTCTCGACTACGGTCATTTCCGGATTGCCCGTACCCGCCACCAACTCGGGCTCTCCGGTGATG
>JAJYKO010000976.1:0-2106 GCA_021788565.1 Chloroflexota bacterium | reverse complement strand
CCTCCACCATGCGCTCAGGCTCTTTCGTCTCCGCGTTCCCAGTCTCCAGTTCAGGCACCCTCACTGCAATGGACGCGTCCTCCGATGCCTCCGCTTGAGCAGGGACTTCCTCGACAGACAGCGCTGTTCCATCTTCCACCAGAGCCGCCGGTACCTCATCGATGGTGGCCTCTACCGGCGGGGCAGCCATGGTAGCCTCTGCAGGGGGCGGGGCTGCCATTGTGACCTCCGCGGGCGGTGGAGCCGCCACAGCGGCCCCGGCGGCGGGAGCGGGAGCGGCGGCTAGTGTCGCTTCGGCCTCCAGGGGAGCCGTAAGCGTGTCTTCAGCCGCTACTGCACCTGGAGCGGCAGCCACGGTCGCTTCTGCACTCGGGTCAGCCGCCACTGTCGCCTCGACAGCCGCGCTTGGGGTAGCCGCTACCGTCGCCTCAGCGGCCGCCGCCGAAACTCCAGCCGCGCCCTCGTTCTTCGCTGCCACCGTCGCTTCAGCAGGGCGCGACCGGGCTGCGCTGGCCGCTACGCCGGCGGAAGTTCTTGATGCAACAGGCGCGGTCTTTGGTGTCTCGTATCCGGCGGTCGGCACCACCTGCTCCAATCCCACCCAGACTAAGTACTCGATTAGAGGGCGGCCGGCCGAGTAGAGCCGCAATAGGATCAGCAACGCCACCAGAAAGACGAGGACCACTAGACCCGAGTCGACGTAGGATTCCCTGGCCCACGCGCTGCCAACCGTAACCAGCGGGGGTCGGAGAAGGCTCTGCACTATCAGTACAAGGACGAGGTTGAAAAGGCCGAGCACGATACTCGCGCCTAGCCCCGGCAACTCGCCGTCGGTGCGGTGGGAAGAGGCGGCAGCATCGCTCTCGACGCCGGCAAGCGCCTCGCGGACCGCGGGGCCGAGCAGACGCCCGATTCGCACTCGCCCCCAGACAGCAACTATGCAGAGGGCCAACGTGGCCAAGAGCCACACCAGGTCCATGAGTGAAACCTGAACCCCAAGAAGCCGAAGCCCCTGATCCGCGCTACGACCATGCTCTATGGCGGACGGGAGCAGATACCCGATGGCAGGAGCGGCTATCAACGCCACGATGCCAGGTAGATAAGCACGCCAAAGGGCTGGCTTCGACTGATCGACACCCATCCGGCTATCGGCAACGCCTTCCATACTCACGGCACCTCCAGAGGCGACCCTTTGCTACGACGGGGGAGAGCAGGACGCTGCAGACCGCGGGAACCTTGCTGCAATCGCCGGTGCATCCTAGCAACCGGCTGTTACCGCGGAATTACAGCGCAGTCACAGTTGATCGCCCCCTGTGCGCCGCAATTGTGATTCTGTGGTAACGCCATGGTGATTCCGGTGTGACGGACGTGCGGTATCGTTTCGCGGCGAAACATGCGACGGTTCATTTGAGGAGGGATCTGATGCGGAAGAAACGGATGTACGGCTCCTTGATAGCCCTCTTGACGGCGGTTTCGCTCGTCTCCATCGTTCATGCCGCTGATCTCGGTCTTACGCTCCATCAGATCGATTCCTCTCAGTTCCCCAAGGTCCGCGTGTATGTGACCGTCGCGGACAGTCAGGGCCTCCCGATCACCGGTCTGGACACACAGGCGTTTGCCATCACGGAGGACGGCAAGCAGGTGAAGGACCTTCAAGTCCAGTCTATCGTCGACAGCCAGGAGCCCATCGCAGTCGCACTCAACGTGGACGTCAGTGGCAGCATGAAGGACAGCGGCAGCCTGGACGCAGCCAAGCAAGCAGCTACCGCCTTCATAGAGACAATGGGCACGACAGACAGCGTGGCGATCGTCAGCTTCGCCGACGACGTCAAAGTTGTCCAGGGGTTTACGGCGGACAAAGGAGTTCTTAACGCGGGTGTCCAAAAGTTGGCAACGGATGGAGACACTTCACTGTACGACGCCGTGACGCAATCCGCGCAGTTGATGGGCGCTCTGCCACAACAACGCAAGATCATCCTCGTGGTCACGGACGGCGAGGACACCAAGAGCAAGCAGTCCCTGGACGACGCGGTGGCCGCGGCCAAGGCGGCCAAGGCCGTGGTGCTCGCGGTAGGGCTGGGCCCAGGAGTCAAAAAAGACGTCCTG
>JAJYKO010000975.1 GCA_021788565.1 Chloroflexota bacterium | reverse complement strand
GCGAGAGACAGATCAAGTCGATCAGCGATGGGATCGTTGAAACCCTGGCGAAGGACGAAAAGCTGAAGCCTCGCCGAACGGAAGGTGTGCCGGACTCCGGCTGGATTCTTCTGGACTACGGCGGAGTAGTCGTACACATCTTCTCGCCCGAGATGCGAGACTTCTACCGCCTCGAGAAGATTTGGTCGGCGGCGGTTCCAGTCCTCAGGATCGCGTAGTTGAGCTATTAGCAATTAGCAATTAGCAACTAGTAATTAGCTAATAGCTAATAGCTAATAGCTAATAGCTAATAGCTATTAGCTCGGTTGGGAGTGCTGCCGTGAGTAGAGGTCGTCGCAGGTTCTTCGGCGTTGGGTTGGGCCTGGGCATCTTTCTGGGCCTGCTTTTCGGTTCTATCCTGGTGTCGTTCGTAGGTGACGAGGCCGCCGAGGCGTTCAGGTCCCTGGCTAGCAGGCTTCTGCGCCGTAGAGACGACATCCGCTTCGAGGCGCTGCTTCAGTAGTATCTACTCAGAGATCCACCTGTCCGTGTCCCGACCCCAGGCGGCCAGTTCATTCTCTTTGAACCAGAGGGCGACCTCTGTCTTCGCCGTCTCGGCCGAGTCGGATGCGTGCACCAGGTTCCGGCCAATCTCCATCCCCAGGTCGCCTCTGATGGTCCCGGGCGTCGCCTGAACTGGGTTTGTGGCGCCAACCGTGGATCTCACGGCCGCGATCGCGTCCATTCCCTCGAAGACGGCCACCACGACCGGGGCCGAAGTGATGTAGCTGATCAGCGGCTCAAAGAAAGACTTGCCCGTGTGTATCGCATAATGCTGCCGGGCCAGATCTTGGCTCACCGACATCAGCTTCAGCCCAACCATTTTGAGCCCGCGGGTTTCCAGACGCCTCAGTATCTCGCCGATCAGACCGCGCTGCACTGCGTCTGGCTTGACGATGACCAACGTGCGTTCCATGTTACTCCTTCTCTTGCCTTATTCTGTCTTGGAATGTCCACCAATTCGGTGAGGGCCGCGTGACGCAAGCGAGCACCGCGTCACGCCCTGCCGGCTCGCGGGCGGCCAGAGCCGGCCACCCCTACAGTTAGATGCGCTTATCTTCACCTTTTTCTTCTGGAGCAGGCTTGAGCACCAGCAGGTACTGCTCCACTGCCTTCCTGAACTGGCCGTCCATGGCCATTACATCGCCTGCCAACCAGCGCGTCCGGATTTCGTCCACGGCGGCAGTGACCTCTCCGTCGGCAGAGGGCTGGACCGCGAATGTCACCTGCTCGGCGGCATCGGACGGTGCATCGGGTGGTATCTCCGTGGTGCTGGGCGATGCGTCGGAAGACGCCTCGAGGACCTCGTGTAGCTCGGCCACAGGGATATCGAGCCTCTCCTCGAGTTCTGGAAAGTCCATGCCAGCCTCTGCGAACAGCGCTCTCGTCACCGCGTTGCCCGGATTCAGCATGGATGTCCTGTTGAGAAGAGTCTCCGCCTCGGCGTCCCTACGAGACACGGCCATAGCGGCCATCACCGCAAGGGCACCCAGACAGTCCGGATGCTGCACTGTCACCTCGCGGGCGAGATTCTCGGCCTCCTTTGGGCGCCGCGCCAGCCACTGTGCTCTGATCAGCCCCATGGCCACGTCCGTGAGATCGGGCGTCTGTCTGAGCGCTTCCTGGAGCCACGGTATGGCGTTCTCGTATCGGTGCTCGGCGATGGAGCGCCGGGCCGTGGCGTGCACGGACGAACCAGGCTCCGGCGGCTGGCCGCGCCCAAGTTGGGCATAAAGCCGGGCAACCTCTGCCGCGATCTCATGATTGCCGGGATCTACGTCCAGGGCTCGTCTGAATTGCAGCAGGGCCTCATCCTGATCGCCCTCTTCCTCGGCGATGATCGCGTAAGCAGCTCTGGCCAGGACGTTCTCTGGATCGATCTCCAGCACCCGACCAAAAGCGTCACGCGATTCTCTGAGTTTCCGCCCCTCGAGGTAGATCTTTCCCAGAAGCTCCAGGGTCTGGTAATCCCTGGGGAAGTGTCGCTGCATCAGCAGCGCCAGGGAAAGGGCCCGCTCGTGATTGCCGGCGCTCAGCGCGGCGTTAGCCTCTTCAAGTATCTCGCTCAGGGTTGCCATGCGTGCGCTCCTGCCATTTGGGTGAGGTACACCCTTCCGCCCATTATATGCCAGGTCCGCGGCACGCTGCACCGTGTCCGTCCCCAATTTCCTGATACCTATCGTCTGGTCCCCAAAGACCCTGTCTCTCTACCTGGCCGTTCGTGTAGGTGGTGCTCTAGCCCTTTCGGTGATGCGGCTGACGTTGCCGCCGGATATCCTTCCAACGTGGCCCCAAGAAGGGCCGGAGGCGGTATCTTTCTCGAAAAGGTGGATGGAGATGTCACAGAGTGAAGGCGGAAAGAGCGTCCTGGTTGGACTCTCCAACGATCTGGCCGGCGCGGTGGCGCGGGCAGGGCAGTATGTGGTGCGAGTTAACGGCCGGCGACGGCAGTCGGCCAGCGGGATCCTCTGGTCTCAGGACGGCGTCGTAGTGACCGCCGATCACGTCCTCGAGACGGACGAGGGGATCACGGTGGGGTTGCCTGACGGCAAGACCGTTCCAGCGCAGCTGGCGGGAAGGGATCAGGGTACTGACCTGGCGCTCCTCCGAATACAGGCGAGCGGCCTGCCCGCGGCGGAACTGGCGGACCCGGCCGGGGTGAAGGTGGGCAACCTGGTTCTGGCGGTTGGGCGACCTGGCGAGGGTGACCCCATGGCCAGCATCGGGATCGTCAGTGCCATAACCGGCCCGTGGCGGACCTGGCGCGGCGGAATGCTGGAGAAGCTGATTCAGACCGACGTCACGCTCTATCCAGGTTTCTCTGGCGGCGCCCTTGTGGATGCCAATGGACAGGTGGCTGGGCTGAACACCTCCCTCCTGGCCAGGGGGATAAGCGCAGCCCTGCCGGTGGATACCCTGCAGAGGGTGGCGCAGGCAATCCTCACCCAGGGCCGGGTGAAGCGCGGCTACCTCGGCGTGAGCACACAGGCGGTGGCTATCCCCGCTGCCCTCCAGGGACTGGGGCTCACCCAGAAGTC
>JAJYKO010000974.1 GCA_021788565.1 Chloroflexota bacterium | reverse complement strand
ATCCGGTGTGAGTTGGATCCGCCGGAAGGAGCAGCCGACCGATGCGGCGAGGGCCTTGCACATGGTCGTCTTGCCGATGCCCGGCACGTCCTCGATCAGGACGTGGCCCTCGCACAGCAGCGCCACCATTGCCATCTCGACGGCCTGCCGCTTTCCGACTATCACCCGCTCGACGTTCTCGATTATTCCGGTGAGCAGTGTCGAGGTTTCTAACACGCTCTCACTCTTAATGGGGCCTTCTGTTCGTCGTATCCAGGGTTGCGAGGGATGTGGCGAGGGGTTGTGCTGGATGCCAAGAATAGGCGGAATGGGCCTGCAAGTCAATTCGATGGTGAAGCATGGGTGTCTATGTATCATGTAAAATCAATGACCGAAACTATTGACAGACATCATTAGAAATGTTCTTATAGCAGTTGACGCTGGCACTGGCCCGCCACACTGGCTCCGCTGACGGGGCCGCTCCTGCCAAAGATGGCGTGGGACATCGTGGTGACAGCCCGGAGTTGATCGTAGTACTGGCAGGAGTTGAGGCCCCGTCTGAGGGGTGGCCCCGCGCGCGAAAGGTGCATTCTGGCGATCCCCTCCAGCCGCCTCATCCGTGTTCTCGTTTCTGAGGAACCGCCTGCCTGGCCGGTACGGTGCTGCGGTCCGCTGGCTTGTCTCGTCGCATGTGCCCGTTTTCCCAACCACGTGTCCCCAAGCCGTCACTCTCGAACATGGGGTTTATCTCTCCGTGACCGGATCCAGCCGTTCGCTGGAAGTTCGTGGGTTCGAAGGCTAACAAATATTGGGAGGGTGGAGATGGAGAACCGAGACGAAGGCATTCCCGAAGGCGTGCACAGGACTCGGATCACACGCCGGCAACTGTTGATCGGCCTGACAGCAGGCGCTGCCTCGTTGGCGCTGGCGGCTTGCGGCTCTGGTGCCCCGGCAGCACCGACCGCTGCCCCCGCGGCAAAGGCCCCTGCCGCCGGAGCTGCCCCGACGAGTGCAGCGGCGGCGGCGCCAGCCGCCTCCACATCCAAGAAGCTCGTGGTGAAGTTCTCGCACGTGGTGGCTGAAGCCACACCCAAGGGCAAGGCCGCGCTGAAGTTCAAGGAGATCGCCGAGAAGCTATCGAACGGCAGCATTGAGGTCCAGGTCTTCCCCAACTCGCAGCTTTACAAGGACGCCGAGGAGTTCGGGGCACTCCAGAGCAACGCCGTCCAGTACCTGGCCCCCGGCACGGCAAAGTTCTCTGTATCCGTCCCCGAATGGCAGGTGTTCGACCTCCCGTACATCTTCCCCACCACGCAGGCTGCGATCAAAGTCGCGGACGGGCCGGTTGGAAAGCAGCTTTACGAGAAGCTGAAGCCCCAGAAGATGCTGGGGCTCGCCGTGTGGGATAACGGTTTCCGCTACTTCACCAATGCCAAGCGTGAGCTGAAGATGCCCGCGGACTTCAAGGGGCTCAAGTTCCGCGCCGACGGGAAGCCCGCGGAGGCGCTGGTCAACGCGCTTGGCGGTACGGCCCAGGTGATGGCGTTCGCAGAGGTTTTCAGTGCCCTCCAGCAGGGCGTGGTGGACGGCCAGCTCAACACCTTCTCCAACATCTGGACCGAGAAGTACCAGGACGTCCAGAAGTACCTGACGCTGAGCGGGACCATGTCCTACCTCGGCTACGCCGTGGTCACCAACGCGGATTGGTACGCCGGACTGCCGGACGACCAGCGCAAGATTCTGGACGAGGCGATGAAACAGGCCACTGCGTTCGAGCGCCAGAGCGCCGCTTCGGACAACGACCAGGGTTTCCAGAAGATCAAGGAGGGCGGCAAGCTGCAGATCTACACCCTCAGCGACGCGGAGGTCGCTGCCTGGAAGACCGCCGCGCAGTCAGTGTATCCCACCTATGAGGCCAAGATCGGCAAGGCTCTCATCGACGCAGTGAAGAATACTCAGTAGGCACCACCCGTGCGGCCTCGTGGGATGAAGTCGGAGAGCGATCTCCGTCTTCACCCCTGGCTCCGGTCCGCACACCATCTTCTGCTACCAGGATCCCAGAGCATCACCGACGTCTGTCTTACAGGAGGATCTCGTGCTGTCCAACATCAACCGCGGTCTCACCCTGTTCGAGGAGGGTATCACAGCCTTCCTTTTCGCCCTGGCCACGATACTGGCTTTTCTGGAGGTCGTACTCCGCTACGTCTTCAACAACTCCCTGGGCTCCATGGAACTGGTGATCTTCTCCCTGATCTGGGCCTCACTGATCGGGGCCAGCTCGGGGATCCGGCACGGCGTCCACATTCACGTGGAGATACTGGTGGATCGGCTGCCGGAGGGACTGAGGCGAAAAGCGTTGGTGGTGAGCCTGGCCATCAGCGCTGCCTTCACTTTCTTCATGTTCGTCTATGGCCTGCAGCTCGTGGGGTTCACGATGCAGAGAAACGAGGTGACACCGGAGATGCAGGTGCCGATGTGGCCCGTTTTCATCGTCGTCCCTCTTTCCACAGGACTGATGACCATTCGTTTCTGCCAGGAGATTTACTACGTGTTGACGCGGAGGTTCGATCGCGAACCGCTGGAGGTGTACCGTGAAGACGTGGAAGGGGGGCCGGTAATCTAAATGGCAACAGTAGTCTTCATTCTGCTTGCCCTCCTCCTCGCGGGCGGCATCCCCATCGCTTTCTCGCTGGGGGTCGCCAGTACCATCGGCCTCGCCGCCTTCACCGATGTCCCGATGATGACGGTATCCCAGAAGCTGTTTACCAACTTGGAGTCCTTCCCGCTCATGGCAGTGCCCTTCTTCGTCCTTGCCGGCAACATCTTCAACACCGGTGGCGTGGCAGGGCGCCTGATCAACCTGACCAACGTGTGGGTGAGGCACGTCCACGGCGGGCTGGCCATCGCCGGCGTCTTGGGCTGCGCGATGTTCGCGGCGATCTCCGGCTCCAGCCCCGCCACGGTGATCGCCATTGGCGGGATCCTCATCCCGGCCATGATCAAGGCGGGCTACGACAAGGAGTACGCTGTCGGAATCATGGCCAACGCGGGTACCCTGGGCATCCTGATCCCCCCCAGCATTCCGATGATCGTGTACGGT
>JAJYKO010000973.1 GCA_021788565.1 Chloroflexota bacterium | reverse complement strand
GCACGGCATCTCCCTTCTTGACGTCCTCGCCGCTGATGCGGACGTCCTGCCCGGGGCCGACCGCGGCTAATACGAGAACGGTGCCATCGCCACGCACGGTGATCTCGGAACGGGCGATGGCGTCGGTACCCGGAGGCAGAGGCGCACCCGTCATGATCCTGACGGCCTCGCCGCCGCGGACGATCGAGGGTGGAGCATATCCCGCGGGGAGATCCGCAATGACGCGAAGCTGAACCGGCTTGTCCGCGGTTGCCGCGGCCGTATCCGCGGCTAGCACCGCGTAGCCATCCATAGCCGAGTTGTCGAAGGGGGGAATGTCCATGTCCGCGGGCACGTCTTCTGCCAGCACGTAGCCCACGCAGTCAAGGATCGGCCGGCGTTCGCTGTCCAGGACGGCTGCCAAGGAGAGGACTATCTGTAGCGCTCGTTCGACTTCGATATCTTCTAGCATTCCACCAGACACCTGGTTACTCATTTTGTAGGGAAGTCATCGAAGTATACATCGTGCCCGGTTGGTTGACAAAAGGGCTCCTGACTGTACAATCCTTGTGAATACGGGCACAGGAGCGGATATTCTCGGGATAGCCATTGGACTTCAAAGTAGGGGCGGTTCGCGAACCGCCCCTACACCAGCTATCCGCCCCTTCGCAATATGAACCTTGAATCTATTTGGTGAACCTTGTCGACTACAAATAGGCGGTGCCTGTTGCTGGAGTTGGGTCTCGTCGAATACGGCGAGGCGTTTCGATTGCAGCGTGCCGTCGCACAGGCCCGAGACGCTGGCAACCTGTCCGACGTGCTCATTCTCTTGCAGCATCCCGCAGTTATCACTCTTGGACGGAGAGCCAACAGGGCCAACATATTGGCGGCGGAGGAGCTGCTTCGCAGAGAGGGTGTAGCTGTCTACCCGAGCACCCGTGGCGGCGATGTGACCTACCACGGACCCGGCCAGATTGTGGGTTACCCGATTCTCAAACTGAGGGAGCTGGGACTCGGGGCCGCTGCCTACGTGCATGGGCTGGAGGCTATGCTAATCGACCTGCTCGGTGGATTCGGAGTGGAAGCAAGGAGAGATCCCCACTACATTGGCGTTTGGGTTGGCGATGAAAAGATAGCGGCCATAGGGGTGGCCATCTCGACCGGGGTCACCATGCACGGTTTCGCCTTGAATGTCGACCCGAACCTTTCCCACTTTGAACTGATCAATCCCTGTGGCATCACTGACAAAGGAGTCACGTCGATGGCCCGGTTGCTCGGCCGGCCGGTGAGTGTGGAGGAGGTCCGGCTCCCCTTGGTCGAGAGCTTCGCGCGAACCTTCGGCATGGAGATCGAACGCGGCGACCCGGTCTCCTTGGCCGCAGCGGACATCCATATGCCTGGGGAATAACATCAAGAAAAAGAGGTAGCGATGATGCAGCCGACACCGGTCGATCTGGCTCTGTTCGCAATCTTCCTCGTCGTGCTGGTCTTCCCCTTCAAGGTGAAGATCGTGGAGCAGAACCTCGAAGTATTCCTGTTCATCATGGGCGCTCTGGCCGTGACAGTGACAGGCAAATGGAGCATCGACCTGGTGAAGCTGGCGGCCGAGGAGCCGGTTGCCAAAGGGATAGTGCCGGCAGTCCTGGTAGCTGGGTTGATCTTCTATTACGGCAGTGGCCCCTTCGAACGAGCGATGAATGGGGTTCTCAAGGCCGTTCCGTTCGGGGTGGTTGTCTTCGCGGTCATAGTCGTACTTGGCCTGCTCGCGAGCGTAATCACGGCCATCATCGCGTCCCTCTTCCTGGTCGAGATAGTCAACCTCATGCCCCTCGAACGTAAAGACCGGATCAATCTGGTGATCATCGCCTGTTTCTCGATCGGTCTTGGCGCAGTGCTCACGCCCCTGGGCGAGCCGCTCTCTACCATTGCGGTGGTCAAGCTCGCGGGCCCACCTTACAACGCCACATTCTGGTACCTTTTCGACCAATTAGGCATATTGATAGTCCTGGGAGTTGTCGCGTGTGCCCTCCTTGGCGTGTTCTGGGTGGGAAGAAACGCCGGGCACCTGGTCGGGAAAGTGGATGTTGGCCCCGACGATGGGGGCCTGACGGCCGTTATCGTGCGCGCGATCAAGGTGTATGCCTTCGTGGCGGCCCTCTTCTTGTTGGGCGCCGGCATGGAGATCATCATCAATAAGTACTTTATTCAGGTGCCTGCACAGATCCTGTTCTGGCTGAATATGGTCTCGGCCATCCTCGACAACGCGACCTTGACAGCCGCCGAGATCGGTCCAACGATGGCTCAAGCACAGATCAATGCAGCATTGATGGGGCTCCTGATCTCTGGAGGAATGTTGATCCCGGGGAACATTCCGAACATCATCTCTGCGGGCAAATTGGGCATCACCAGTGGTGAGTGGGCCAAGCTGGGGGTCCCGTTGGGCCTTGCCTTGAACGCGATTTTCTTCGTGGCGATTTTCGTTCTAGGTTTCACTCCGCAGGTAGGCTTATAGGTCGCTCGGTTTCTTTCGAGACCCCAGCGAACGATGAGTGGCAGTTAAGAAATCTAGTATGGAGGTTAGCACAGCATGGACGGGGATTCCGTTTCGGCACCTCTTTCTTACAAGAAGATCCTGGCCCCCTTCGATGGATCTCGCGGATCCTCGAAAGCGCTCCGCAGGGCCCTGCTCATAGCTAAGGATAATGGGGCCGAGGTCACCGTCTACTCCGTGGACGAGCATCTGCCGCGCTATGCCCCGGCGGTGGGGGAGGTGGATGAGGAAGAGGGGCTACGCGATGAGTACTTCACCCATCTCAAGGACGAGGCCCAGAAGATCGCCGGGGAGTACGGTCTGCGGATCCGCATCGAGACCGAGGTCGGCCATGCCGCTCAGTCCATAGTGCAGTTCTCTCAAAGGGAGAATTTCGATCTGGTGGTAATCGGCCACGCCGGCCACTCGGGCTTATGGGGAAGCCTGCTGGGAAGTACCACCTCCAGAGTGGTACAGCAAGCCTACTGCGACGTGCTGGTAGTTCGCTAATACATTAATCTGGAAAACGCGGTTGGGGGGCAAGACGAATGCCCGCCGCTCACGGCCTGT
>JAJYKO010000972.1 GCA_021788565.1 Chloroflexota bacterium | reverse complement strand
ATCTGGATCATTTCCGCCGCTGATCGAGAATCAGTGGCGAGCCGGGTGCCTGTCGTGGCCGTGGACCTCCCGAGCGGGATCGATGCCAGCAGTGGAGGGGTGACCGGGCCTGCTATTCACGCTTCCTGGACTTTATCCCTCGGCTGCGTCAAGTCGGGACTACTCCGGTTCCCCGCGGCTGAGCACGTTGGCAAGCTCTTGCCGCTCGAGATTGGCCTCCCTGCCGAGAGCTACCAGGGCATTCGCACGGAGCTCATAACGCAGGGCGATGTCGCCAGGCTGTTGCCGCCAAGACCGCTCAGCGGTCACAAGGGCACCTTCGGGCGCGTGCTCGTGGTCGCCGGCTCGAGGAACTTCGTGGGTGCGGCGTACCTGGCCGGTGGAGCAGCCGCCCGATCGGGGTGCGGCCTGGTCACCCTCGCTGTACCTGAGTGGCAGCGGATCGCCATCGCATCTCGACTGCCCGAGGCCACCTACCTTCCGCTGGTGGAAAGCGCGGACCGCCAGGCGGCTCAAGAGAATGCCCGCTCCATCATCGAGATACTGTCGGACTGTGCGGCCCTCGCCATAGGGCCGGGGCTCGGCCAGGGACCGGCTCAGACCGAGTTGGTCACCGACGTCCTGGCCGCCGCCGGAGCCGTACAGCCGCTTCGCACGATTGTCGATGCCGACGCGCTGAATGCGCTCGCGAGTGAGGCCGAATGGTGGGAAAAGATCGGCCGCGGCCACGTCCTCACTCCACACCCAGGCGAGATGTCGCGGCTGACGGGGCTATCGACTGGTGAGGTGAACGGTGCGCGCTGGGAGGTGGCGAGGGCCGCGGCGGCAAAATGGGGCCAGACCGTGGTACTCAAGGGGGCGTTCACGGTGATCGCATCGCCGGATGGAGACGTTTGGGTCAGCGGGGTGGCGTTGCCCGCCCTCGGGACGGCAGGCACCGGCGACGTGCTGACGGGGCTGATCGCGGGACTCATGGCTCAGGGGCTGAGCGAATCCGCGGCCGCGCGAGCTGGGGTGTACCTGCACGCTGCCTCCGCGGAAAGGGTGCTGAGCCAAAGCGGGGCCGACACACTACTGGCGAGCGACCTGCTGCCGGCGATCCCCTCGGCCATAGCAGATCTGAGGCGAGAGCTGAAGGGGCGGGTTTAAAACCCGCCCCTTCTGGACTGGACCATGGGAAATGGGCCCGGCGGCGGCTATTCGGCCGTGCTCTCCGGACGGTGCTCAGGGATCGACGAATCACCTGGCAGGGGCGATCCTCCTGTATCCCGGGCCACCTTATATCTGGAGAGCAGCTCTGACCTCTTCTGGCTTGCCGCGTCTCTGCCCTCCTCGACGGCTTCCTGGACGCGCGACTTTTGCTCCTCCAGGACCACCTTGCTGCGAGCGAGCAGCTCATCCGCTTCGCCACGCGCTTTCGCGGCGGCCTCTTCCGCTTTGATTCTCAGCTCTATGCCCCGCTCTTTGAGCATCTCCCTGTTTTCATTCCCGCGGCCAGGAGCCAGCAGCAGCGCCAGGGCAGCGCCGGCAATGCCACCCAGCAGGAAACCTCCGACGAAACCGGATCCACCCTCCGACTCCTTCATTTTGGACCTCCGTTCTTTCGAGAACTGGACAACCTGAAAAGCGCTCCGACGAAGCCCCGCGCACCCGCCACCGCGCTGACGACCTGAACCACAGGGGTTACCACCGTATCGCTGACGAACTCGGCAGAACCCTTCACGTTGGTCGCCGTCTCGCTGGCTGTGTTCGCGGTCTGCTTGGCGCTCTCCATCATCGAACGGCCGAGCACGCTGAACTCTTCTGCCTTACCCTTCACGAGCCGTACCAGGCGGTAGGACTGCCATGCCACGAAGATCAGGATGAGCAGGAGAACGATAGACTCCACTGCCGCCACGATTATGGCGATGTCCCGGATAGTGGCGATCATAGCCTGGCATTCCTCCTAGTCACCAAATGCTATCACAGGCGCAAACCTCGCGCAATGAAGAGGATGCTCCACGTGCAGACGGAGACCGCGATCACGCTGACGTCACCAAGCTGAGGACCCGCGTTGGGTAGCTGCCTGCCGACCGTGAGCCCCAGGATGGCCGCGCCTGACCCCAGAATCAGATATGGAACGAAGCGCGCAAGGCCCCTTCCGAAGCCGATATAGAAGACAGAGCTGTTGACGATACCAATGAGTGTGGCCAGGTAAATGGGTGGCGAAACGAGGACGAGAAGCGGCTGAAGGGTGTTGAGAAAGCGGGCTGTCTGCTCTTCGATCATAGCTGCATGCCACCTGAAGCGATTAGCAAATAGCGATTAGCAAATAGCGAGAGGTGATTAAGTGTAATCTCTGCTCTCTAATTTCTGGTTGCTAATAGCTATCAGCAAATAGCGATTAGCTAACGGCTACTCTAGCATAGCCCGAAAGACGCCGTCAACGATAAGGGGTCCCGGCAGGGGAACGAGCCAGCGGCACCAGCGCGCGGTACGGTCGACAGGTTGTGTCACCACGGAGACACAGAGATCACGGAGACAACTCAATGAATCTCCGTGTCCTCCGTGCCTCCGTGGTTCACCTACGCAAGGAGCAGGCGCGGTTTGGACGGACCGCGCCTAGCTGCTAGAATTGGCCCACTGACTGTGCGGGAGTTGTTAGCAATGGCTGATAGGGTGTGGCGTCTTGCCGAGCCCCTGACCAATGGGACCGCGCCTGATCTGGAAGAGTGGCCGCAGCCGCTGCGCCAGCTTCTGTTCAATCGCGGCCTTCGCACGAGAGACGAAGTCGAGGCGTTCCTCTACCCCGAGAGGTCGGCGCTCAACGATCCGTACCTGCTGCTCGGCATGGACGTAGCCGTCGAGCGGATCTATCGCGCGCTCCGTAACGAGGAGTTGATCGCGATCTACGGCGACTTCGATGTGGACGGCCTCACCGCTGTGGCCCTGCTCTCCGAGGTACTGGGGTCACCATACCTCGAGGGGCGAGTTGTGGGACACCTGCCGCACCGCGCGAAGGACGGATACGGACTTCACACGGAGTCGATCAAAGCGCTGGCGGACAGCGGCGCGCGGCTTATGATCACCGTGGACTGCGGAA
>JAJYKO010000971.1 GCA_021788565.1 Chloroflexota bacterium | reverse complement strand
ACGGTGGCGGAGGTGGTTCGACGCGTGGCCATGGCGGACCAACCCACCGCCTGGCTGCTTCAGGCCCTCTCACAGATGACGGTGACTCCCACGGTGCTCCACGCCGGTGCTAAGTCCAACAGCATCCCCGCTTCGGCCCTGCTCAAGTGCGATGTGCGAACCCTGCCGGGCCAGGACGCGGAGTACGTCAGGCACGAGATCGAGAGGATAGTCGGCGGTATCCCTGGAGTAGAGGTTCAGGTGGAGGTGTGGGCGCGCTCCACGCAGTCGCCCTTCGACACCCCGTTCACCAGGATGCTGGAGCGCTCCCTTGGCCTGACTCTGGGCCGCTCCGACATGCGGTTGGCTCCGGGCTTCACCATCGGCTTCACCGACTCCCAGTACGTTCGACCCCTGGGGGTGCAGGCCTACGGCTTCAGCCCCATCCATCCAGATGGGGACGCCGTGGGGGCAGGCGTTCATGGTGTGGACGAGAGCATCGAGGTGGAGTCGCTGATAGTCCGGACCAAGGCCTACCTGGCGGCCGCCTATCTCACGGTAGTGGATGCGCTCCAGGGCGCGTAGCATATCTTCAGGGGGGCCTTGGCATCTTGTAGGGGCGCCCCCATGTGGGTGCCCGAGGGGACAGGGCAGGGACCAGGGCGGCCACATGGGGGCGCCCCTACGAACGCGATGCCGAGGAGGTCCCTTATCGTGCATTGGATGGACATAACGAGTCGGCTCGGCAGGAGCCTCGCCCTCCGGCTCACCCGCTCCCCCACTCGTGGGCCCTACGCTGCCTTCGTCGCCGTCGCCGGAAGACGCTGGCAGGACGGGCAATAGTACGTTTCCCGCCCTGCCATCCACTCCCGGACCACTGTTCCCCCGCACCCCTCCGGACAGGGCTGCCCTGCTCGACCCACCACCTTCAGACGATACTGGTAGCCACCCCTGTGGCCCAGGACGTCAAGGTAGGATCTGGTGGTCGTGCCCCGGAGGGCGATGGCTTCAGGCACCATCCGGCGAATCCCCCTGTAGAGCCGCTCGAGCTCTTGCTCGGACAGGTTGCTAGCGCTCCGCAGCGGGTGAATCCGCGCGTCGAAGAGGGCTTCGTCGGTGTATATGTTCCCCAAACCGGAGACGGTCCTCTGGTCCAGGAGGACGGCCTTGATCTGGCGGTGCCGGCTGCCGACCAGCCGCTTGAAGAGATCCAAAGTCAACTCGTCGCTGATGACCTCGGGGCCCAGCTCGGCGAGCGGCAGGTAGGCGTCAAGCTCGCTGCTGTCGAGGAGGTAGGCTCGGGCGAGACGGCTGCTGTCGGTGAGGCGGAGCTGCCGGGCGTTGTCCAGATCCAGTATCAGCCGGGTCGATTTACGCAACGGTTTCTCGGGATCTACCAGCAGGAGCTGGCCGGTGATAATCAACTGAACGGCCAGGATCTTCCCGGATGAGAGGCCGATCAACAGATACTTCGCCTTGCGATCGACGGCGTCTATCGTCTGGCCCCGCAGCCCCGCCTCGAATTCCTGGACCGAGGGGTGCCTTACCAGCAGATCGTGAAGGACGCGGGCATCCAGGATCCTGCGGGTTAACACGAGGGCCCGCAGGTCGTTCTTGATGGTCTCCACCTCCGGAAGCTCTGGCACGCTCTCCCCCTTTCGCGGACCCGCCGCGATGCCCGGCGGACCGGCATAGCGTGACGCGAGCGAGCGCAGCATCACGCGGCCCCTACGGGAATTGGTCAGGGCTCTCGGGATCAGCAGACCCACACTTGGGCGCACTCCACCCTTCTCCGTACAAGAGGTATACCACGGCGAGATGCGGCTCAACACGCTAGAATGCTCCTAAAGTAAAGCGGTAACCAAACCCGCGGGGTCTCTGGGAATCAAGGCGCGCCAGTACAGGACCACGAGCCAAAGACCCCGCGGGTTTCACCTTGGCTTTGGTTTAACTTCGCATCTGGAGCTACCCTTGGTTCGATGGCTTCCCTTCGTGTGGGCGTCGATTGTGGCGGCGGCGACCGCCGGGTTTGGATTCGGCGCCGCCGCATTCGCCGTATCGGCGCTCGGACTTAAGGCGGGCGGCTGGTGGCCGGCGATGACGCAGGCTCATGGCCACCTTCAGATCTTCGGCTGGGGCGGCCTTATGGCGCTGGGGGTGGGCTTCTTTTTCCTTCCACGGCTACGCGGCGCGCCGCTGGCCGCGCCGTCGCTCCAGCCATGGATCCTTGGTCTCATGGTCGCGGGACTCGCGCTACGCGCCATCGCCCAGCCGGTCCTGGCCGTCGCCGGGGGCGTTGTCCTCGGCGCTGCCCTGGCAGCCTCCGGGCTGCTCGAACTCGCGGCGGTCACGCTGGCTGTGGGGGCTCTTGCCGCGACGGCGCGAGGCGGACCGCCGCTACGTCAGCGCCCCGGTCTGGTCCCCGTGCTCCCATACCTGGTGGTCGCGTTCGTTGCCCTCTGGCTCGCGCTGGCTGCGAATGCGGTGCTGACCATCGCCGCCGCGTGGAGTCTGGACCCGCTCGTCTCCTTTAGAGGGGACAGCCTGGTGGTCCAGATGGGCCTCGCCGGTTTCCTGGTGCCCGTCTCCGTCGCGATGTCGGCTCGCTCATTCCCACTCTTCCTCTGGCTACGGGTGCCGTCCAGCTCCGCGCTTCGACTCAGCCTGGTGCCGTTTCTCGTGGGGCTCGCCCTTCGGCTGTGGGGAACGATGGGTGGGCCGCCCGCGGGAGCGCTTGTGGGTGATCTGCTGGAGGGAGCGGCCCTCGTCGCTTTCGCCGTGGTAGTGCAGGTAGTGCCGTTGCGGAGGCGGGAAGGGCGCAGGCCTTCTGAGGACCCGCATTACGTGAAGCCGGTGGAGTATCTCCTGGTGCCGGCCTACGTCTGGCTGGTTGTGGCGGGTCTGCTGGACGTCGCGTCGGGTGTCCAGCTCTTCGGGTTCTCCCTGCCGGCCTCCGCGGACATGGAGATCCATGCCATGGGCTCTGGCTTTCTTACCCTCCTGATCCTGGGAATGGGGCAGAGGATGCTGCCGGGCTTCGCGAGCAGGCAGCTTGCCAGCGTTGGGTTGGTGTGGGCAACCGCGCTGCTGGGGAACGCGAGCGC
>JAJYKO010000970.1 GCA_021788565.1 Chloroflexota bacterium | reverse complement strand
CTTGCGCCACTTCGCGGGGTTGATGAACAGCTGGTTCTGGGTGCCCCAGTCATCGCGGAACCGGAAGCAGTCCACCGGGTAGTCGAGCCACCTCTCAATCTTCCTCAGCATGAACTCCACGATATGGTCGCGCAGGTAGTACAGAGTCGAGGGTTCCTCCTGGATGTCCACCATCAGGTTTTCGAAGCCCCTCAGGTAGAACATCCTCTGGAAGAGGGTGTCGCCGTCCACCAGGACGTACTTCTCCCCCGCGTTACGCGCAAGCGTCTCGGGCACCCGGCTCCAGTCGCCGGCCTGTAACGGGTCGGGAAAACGGTAGTCGTCCAGCCTCGCCCAATCATCCAGGGGGTGTTCGACTATCTGCCCCTTGTTCGCATCGACGTAGCGCACCCACAATGCCCCCCAGGGATCGCGCTCCCCCACACCGATCTCCCTCGTGTACTCGTTGAACTCGACGTAGCCGGTCTCGGCGAAGTCGCTGGGGTAGCGCCGCTGCAGCTCGGCCAGCTCTCGCGGGTAGCTGCGAGCGAAGCCCGGCAAGACGTTGTAGATAACTGGCAGGCGATCAGGCCCGCCGAATTCGATGGCTCGAATCACACGCTCGCGGCTTTTCAACGAAATTTTCTCCCTGATAGTATCCTCTCAGCAACTCGGCAGTGCCCCATCTTGCGCCCTCCAGAAGAGGTCGGAAGATCCGTATGATAGGCGAAGTTCCCCCCCCAGGCACAACCGATGCCTCTCTCGGAGGCGGGGATCAGCCCTTCACCGCCCCGCCGGTGAGTCCGCTGATAATGTACCGCTGCATCACCAGGTAGAAGATCACGGGGGCCACAGAGAAGATGGCCGCCCCCGCCATCACCAGCTCGAGGGGAGTGGCCAATTCGCCGATGAACGACGCCAGTCCCATGGTAGCGACCCAGTTGTCGGAGCTCGAGACGAAGGTCACGGCGAAGAGGTACTCGTTCCACCCCTCGAAGAAGGCTACTACGCACACCGCCACAACCGCCGGCAAAGAGAGGGGCAGGAGAACGCGAAAGAGAGCGCCCATTCGCCCGCACCCGTCGATCAGGGCCGCCTCCACGATCTCATGGGGAATGGAGTCGAAGAAGCCTTTCATGATCCAGACCGTCACTGGCGCCACGAAGGCGGTGTCCACCACCACTAGACCCTGGAGCGTGTCGATCAGGCCTAACTGGCGGAACAGGATGAAGATCGGGACCACCAGGAGCGCCTGGGGCATCATCTGGGTCGCTAGGAGGAAGAAGATGAACAAACCCCTGCCGTGGAAGCGGAAACCGGAGAGGGAGTAAGCACCGAGCACGCTCAGGATCAGGGCCAGCAACGTTACACCCAGGGAAACCACGAGGGAGTTCCGCAGCCAGAGCAGCATCGGCGTCGCCTCGAACAGCGAGACGTAGGAACGCCAGTTGAAGATCTGGGGTGTGAGGTACGGTGGATAGACGAGCTGATATTTCTCGGTCTGAAGCGAGGTCACCAGGAGCCAGTAGGAAGGGAAGACCACGATCGCGACCGCGAAGACAACCACCAGATAGAAGAGCGTGCGGTTGGTGAAACGCCGAAGTCGAATAGGCATGGCTGGCTACACCTTCTCGGTTCCGAAGCGACGCTCCGTGATGAAGTACAGGCTGGCCACGACCAGCGAGAGCAGCAGGCCCGCCACGCCGAGGGTCGAGCCGTAGCCCAGGTCGTGAAAGCGAAACGCCGTGTTGTACACCTCGATGACTAGGGTCTCGGTGGCATTGGCAGGACCGCCGCTGGTCAGCAACCAGATCGTAGTGAAGCGCTGCAGCGACCAGATGGTTACCAGGAGGGTAAGGATCGAGAAGACGGGCATGATGCCCGGCAAGGTGACGTGGAAGAAGGACTGGATGGGATTGGCGCCGTCGATCTTGGCCGCCTCGTAAAGCTCCTGCTGGATTGTCTGCATGGCTGTCAGGATTACCAGGGTGTAGAAAGGAAAGATCTTCCAGACTGTCATGAGGATCAACGAGATCATGGCCCAGTTCGGATTGGTCAACCAGGGGGCACTCCCGCTGGTAATGTGCAGAGTGCGCACGAAGAGACCCAGTATCCCGTATTGCTCGTTGAACATCCACAGCCAAAGCAGCACAGCTGCGACTTCCGGGAACGCCCAGGGTAGCGTGATTAGACCCCGCGCTAGCGTCCGCCCCCTGAACGGCCGATTGACCAGTAGAGCCATGCTCGTGGCAGTGAGCAGGACAAAGATCACAACCAGGCCGGTGTAGATGAGGGTACTGACAATGGAATGCCAGAAGCCCGGGTCATGCACCATCCGTTCGTAGTTGGCGGGGCCGACGAACTTCCCTTGCTCAGGGGCCAGAAAATTGATGCTGAAGAACGAGCTCAAGATGCCGCGCCCGATGGGAACGAGGAGGATGGCTCCAAGGTAAATGGCCAACGGGAGGGCTAGCAGGTATGGGAGCAAGTCGACGCGCCGGCGCCGCTTCAAGCCCACTGAGGGCTTCTGCAGGGAAACGCTGGCAGACATAGTTTGCCTCAAGTCGTCCAGTAATAGGCCAGAGCGATCGATATCCCCTCACAAGGATGAGGCAAGAGGTGGCTGGGGGAGATAGGTCTCCCCGCAGCCACGTCGTCTAACGCTGAGCTAGGGCTTCAGCCTGCTTCTGCGCCTCACCCATTGCATCGGCAACCGGCTTCTTTGCGGTGAGCACCTGTGACATGGTGTCCGTTATGAGCTTACCGAGATCGGGCATCTTGGTCTCAAACCCAACCGGGATGCTACTCACCGTCTTCGACAGCAAGAAACCCTTTGTCCACACGTTCTTAGATAGGTAATCGCTGGGGAGAATGTTCTTCAGGGTCTCCTTGACGTCGAGCGCCGCCACCGCCAGCTTCGTCTGATTCTCGGGCCGCAGATGGAATTCGATGAACTTTCCGGCCGCGCTCGGGTTCTGAGCCTTAGCTGGGATGCACAAGTAATTCCTCTGAAAAAGGGGGTTGGGATGGGTTGCCACATCAAGCCGCCTCCAAGCCGGAGACTGCGGATGGTTGGGAGAGGCCGACCTTCTCCAGAGTAACGTGGTTGCCCAAC
>JAJYKO010000969.1 GCA_021788565.1 Chloroflexota bacterium | reverse complement strand
CTCCAGAGCCGCACAGGCAGACAGAAAGGACGAACAGGTCAGCCCGGGGCCCTCGTCCACCACCAGGAAGGTCGAGGAACCACTCCTCTCCATAAGACGCTGCCGCAAGGTTGGTGCCAGGTTGATGTACCTCTTGAAGGGATGGCCGCGAGGACGGACGGTTTCCACCGTGGCCCCGAGTCCTAGCTCCTGGAGAGCGCCGGCCACCAGCGTTGCCAGGGAAGTCCCGATGCTGCGGATGCCGGCCACTGTGTAACGAGTGTGGTCCGGACCCGCCTCGAGGAGACGCAGGAGACTGGAGAAGTACGCTTCGGGGTATAGCGAATAGAAGGCGTAGCCTTCGGGCACCCGCACCCGCATTCTTGGCGCCAGAGGGATCTCCGCGAGCCGAGACACCGCCTCGCGAGCATCTGCCAGAAGGTGTGGCGTCGTAGGACGTGGCGATGCCGAGACCCGCGGGGTCTGGTGACTGCGCCGGAGCATCTCCCACGATCGGAACACGCACCGGCCGATCAGGATTCCAGCCTCCGCAAGACGATCCGTTTCGGGGAAGGAGTCGTCTGCCTCGGGGCTCATTGCGTCCGCCACGGCCTGATGGATCTCCCCAAGCGCAACGGCCGCACCAACCAGGGCGGCGTGGTGACGGAGCGCCCACCGGCTTCCGACCTCGCCCAATCCGTCGTCGGCCTCGGACAGCACGCGCACCACTTCCCGCACGACGGCGTCTGGATCGACCTCCCGCAGCGCGTCACCATAGTACAGCAACTACCTCGCGTACCTCCTCGCGACCTCCCTGCAAAAGTAGGCGAACTCTCCGACGTCCTGGGGCGGACTGGTGTGGCTCGGCACCAGGCCCCTGCTGGGAGGGGTGAAGCAGAGCGTCGCCGTCACATCGAAGCGGCTCACCCGGCTCATCATCCGATCGAACCAGCGCACCGAGTTCGGCCTGTGCCAGTCGGCCCAGCTGATTCCCGTCCGCAGCACCCTGACCCCCAGCCTGGGGAGCCAGCGACATACGAGGTCGAGCATGTCGTCGTCCTCGTAGTCCACCCATTGGCAGATCCCGGCCTCAGGCGGAAAGTGCTCCAGGGACATCTTCGGAGTCTCATTGCTCCGCAGCAGGCCGAAGTAGAAGTGGCGGTAATAAGCGCTCCCCTCGCTCTCTTTGTGGCGGGTTATCGCTCCCTTCTCCACCGGCAGATCGATCAGCGAGTACCAGTGAAGTCGCGGCACGAGGGGCAGCAGCAGTTCCATCGTGCGCCGCAGACCGAAAAGCTGCACCTCTTCGGCGCCAAAGCTGGACGCCCCGACCTCCGTGACCCAGATGGGACGGCCCGAGGCCTCGCGCATCTCCGCGATCTTCGCCGGCCACTCCTCGATCTGCCAGAGGTTCCAGTCCAGCGGAAAGCCGTGCACCGCGATAATGTCCACGGCATCTGCTACCCCGAAGCGGCACATCCGCTCGGCGAAGTCCGGGTCCAGGGGGGATAGGCCTCCGAGCACGCGTGTGACGTGTGGGGCCTCGTTCTTGACTTCCCTGGCGGCGTAGAGGACCATCTGCGAGAAGGTCGTCCACTCCGGATCCAGGGTATAATCCCAGTGTGAGAGGTTGTTCGGCTCGTTCCAGAACTGAATGGCCTCGATCAATGGCGGGCTCCTGCTCGTCGCCTGCCCGGACCGTGGCAGGCTAGAGGTTGTTGAGAATGCTACTTCTTCTTACCACGGTCGGCAAGTAACATGCCAGAAGGTGGCGATGCAGGTCTGGTCGATAAGCAGCGGTAGCTCTGGAAACTGCTACCTGATTCGCGAGGCAAACACCCTGCTTCTCATGGAAGCGGGTATCGGAATCAGGCGGATCGAATTCGAGCTGCTGCAGATCGGCGTCTCCCCCGCGCAGTTATCGGCGATTCTGGTGAGCCACGAACACACGGACCACTGGGCCTCAGCCCTGGCCCTTGGCCGCCGTCTGCGTGTGCCCGTGATTTGCACTTCCGGAACCTGGATGGCCGGGGGAGGGCTCGACTCCCGATCCGTGGACCACGTGCCGCTTGCTTCTGGTTCCTCACTCCGTATAGGCTGCCTCACCGTGGATGCCTTCTCCCTGCCACACGACGCGCAGGAGCCGGCCGGATTCTTCGTGAGGTCCAGTTCGGCCGCGGCTCTCATGGCGACCGACATGGGCTTTGCCACTGAGGAGGTGGTAGATCTGGCCAGGCATGCCGACCTGGTGATACTGGAGGCCAACCACGACGTCGACATGCTGGTGAGGGGCCCCTACCCTGCCTACTTGAAGACCCGCATCCTCGGCGAGAGGGGCCACCTCTCCAACGAGGATGCCGGCCGAGCCATACTCGGGATGGCCAACGGGCACCAGCACCACTTCTGGCTGGCGCACCTCAGCCACACCAACAACTCCCCACGCCTGGCGCTCACTTCGGTGCAGGATCAACTGCGGCGTGAGGGGCTGACCAACCTCAATGTCTCGGTGGCGCTCCGCGACCGCCGCAGCCTCTTCTGGGACTCCGACGCTGCCATGACCCAGCTTGCGCTGTTCTGAAGGCCGCGGGCCTCTCCCCACTACCCTGGAGCCCTGGTTGTCCCAACCCAGTTGCCCATGCCCCCTGGGGCACCCGCGAGAAGTGGAAATGGTTATTTCCATACGAGGCGGTTCCCAGACCTACCGTCGGCCGCGTGACGCTGCGCCCGCTCGCGTCACGCGTTGTGCTCGCTCGCGTTCACGGGGACAACGCCGGCTCCAGGGATCGGGAGAACAGGCGGCTCCCCCAGGGCTGCTGGTTCCCAGCCCCGAAGGGGCGGCCTACGACAGCCCAGGGCATCGCCCTGGGAAGGAGGGTACCATCCCCACCGAGAGCCCTGAAAGGGCGGACCAAGCCGGAGGCGGTGGTTGGGCCGCCCCTTCAGGGCTCCCTCCCGGTACGGTGCGTTCCCCAGGGCGATGCCCTGGGCTGGCCTAGCGCGGCCCTTCAGGCCTTGACGCTACCCTGCTCGTCACCGGCAAGCCCTTCAGGCCTTGACGCCGCCCTATTCGGGCCTTCACGCTGCGCTCGCTCGCGTGAAGCGCTGCCTGCCACCGTCCA
>JAJYKO010000968.1 GCA_021788565.1 Chloroflexota bacterium | reverse complement strand
AATAGTCGCGGCTACAAAACCGAAGCCGAGAACGAAA
Organism: Chloroflexota bacterium; assembly: GCA_021788565.1. Next base: position 3,062 of record JAJYKO010000968.1, on the reverse strand, counting down.
GAGGCGCTCGTATCCAGAATATAGCCGATTATCGGGGGAAAGGCGAGGGCTCCGAGGTTGGAGACGAAGGTCACGATGCCGAAGCTACGCCCTATGGACTCCGCGTCAGATACCCGCGACGTGGTGGAGAAGATAGCACCAAATGGAACGCTGGAGAACCAGCCGAAGACAAGGAAGGCGGCCACCTGGAGAAGCAGCCCCGGGGCCACGGGAGCGATGGCGATGAATGCCGCGGTTGCCAGGCAAGAGCCCACTATCATCTGCCGCTCGCGTCTCGCCGACAGAGCCCCGCCTACCCCTCTTGCAATCACGGCGCCCACGCCCATCACGGCCGCCAGCGGCCCTGCGAGGCTGAGGTCGACCCCATCCGTCCTCAAGAGGAAGGTAGTCGTCCACGCCGCGACGGCCATGTAGCTCCCATAGGTGAGTGCGTTGGCCAGACCCAGCAGGTAGAGGGGCCGGCGTCTCAGGGTGTCTCGCCACGGGAGGGAGCTGCCGTGCGGGCGGGGGGGCGTTGAACGCAGCCGCATCGCCGAGATAAGAGCGATTGCCAGGACGAACAGGCTCTCGATCAGGAAGGCTCCGCGCCAACCACCGAAGTTGGCGAGCTGCCTGGAGAAGAGCAGCGCGAGCAGGATGCCGGTGTTGGCGCCTCCACCATATATGCCCTGGGCCACGGGCTTTCTGTCGGACGAGACCACGGAATTGACGAAGGCGAGGCCCGAAACGAGCGAGAGGGCAGTGCCTACGCCCAGGGTCAGACGGAACAGTAGCAGCATCCCGAGGGCCGACGACAAAGCGGCGCACGCAAGAGACACACTGATGATCAACTGGCCGAGCACCATGGCTCGCTTGGCACCGATAGCGTCCGCGATCTGGCCGCCCGGTATCATCAGCAGTGTGTGAGTTAGGACAGTCGCGGAGATCAGCACGCCAGACCAGGTGTCGGTGAGCCCGAACTCATGCTGGAGCAGGGGCAGTATCGGGGCGAAGTTCAGCACCGCGCCCATTGCGACCATGGGCGAGGCAGACCCCAGCAGGACTTCGCCCCAGGCTATTTCGCCACGAGCTTCTCGCTGCGCTTCTATTCTCACGAGTGATGACTCCAGTCACGTAGCAATAGACATGACCCGCTGCCGAACAACATCAGTTGACCCCAGTCTCGGCACCGTCGGTAAAGAGCGAGGCCGCGACCTGGAAAAACCTACCCTGAGGTTTCGTAACACGTTAAGGGTGGCAAACGGATAGATCAATGTCCCCCCGGCTAGATTCTTGTTTTCCGCGCCTGTCCGAAGAGACAATTCGGCCGGGTCACATATGATATTCGAAGTTTCTGTCCGTATCCACAACCCCGGCCATCTTTTATCTGTCCCATCAGCCATTGACCGGTCATGACCGCACCAAGATACTCAGGCCAACCTCATGGTGATACTGGTAATCCAGCGCCTAACCTAATAAGAGGTGACCCGACAATGCGATGGGAGGTGGCCTAGGATGCTACTCAATCGGGATCGAGCCCTTGGAGTCATGTCGCAGTACGGGATCGACGCGCTGCTCGGAACGGCGCCTGTCAACCTGGCCTACCTGAGCGGCTACAGACCCTGGCTGCACTGGTTCTACCGCCTGTATACGACGGAGAACTTCATGTTCCAGAGCTACGCCCTGTTCCCGCGCGACCTGGGCACGGCGCCCGCCCTAGTCGCCCCTACCAGGCTCGGCAATCTGGCCTACCAGGCCGAGTGGCCGAGTTGGATCCAGGATGTGTATACCTTTGGGGCGCCGATCGAGATGGAAGAGCCCAGGCCCGAGTACCCGGACCGCATTAAGGAGCTGTACAGGATCGCCCAACTCTCCAGGGAGAAGGGCAGCAAGACCCCGGGCGAGGCCCTGGTGAGAGCGTTGACCGATCGCGGCCTGACGAGGGGGATCATCGGGGTAGACATCGTGGGGATGCAGCCGGGGCAGCTGGAATACGCCCGGCGCGAGCTGCCCGACGTCCAGTTCAAGGACGCGGGGGAACTGTTCCGCTACATCCGGATGGCGAAAACGGCGGATGAGATCACCCTGCTGAAGAAGTCAGCCGAGATCAACTGGCAGGGATTCCAGACGCTGATGAAGGCAGCGGTGCCGGGAGCCACCGAGCTGGATCTGGTAAAGGCCCACCGGACCGGGGTGTCCATGAATGGGGGCGTGCCGGTCTTCTGTAACAACGCCTGCGGCCCCTGGGCGATGAACCACTGGGAGCCTTCCGACTACTACGCCCTGAAGCCCGGCGACGCCGTATACTGCGACGCGGGCTGCACCTACCAGTACTACCACGCCGACACCAATCTGAGCGCGGTGCTCGGCGAGCCCTCCAGACGGCATCGCGACGTGTTCCAGGCCATGAGCGACGGCCTCTCCGCGGCCGAGGCGGCGGTCCGCCCTGGGCTGAGGATGTCCGAGGTGATGAGCATCATGAAGGATGCCTGCCTGAAGAGCGGGGCTATCAAGCAGTTCGCGGGCTTTGGCCATGCCATCGGCCTCGAGCCGCGCGACATGCCAATGATCCAGACGCCGTGGGAAACCGCGAAGGACGACTTCATCGAGATGTCCGCCGACCTGCCGATCGAAACGGACATGGTATTCAACCTGGAGAACGCCTTCAGGGAGATCGGTACCGGCTCTGTCGCCGTCGAGACCACCCTCCACGTGACCCCGACCGGCTGCGAGCGGCTGATCCCGCAGCAGCGGGAGATTGTGGTGCTGCCGGCCTAGCGCCCGGCCATCGTTGCCGGTAAGTCTGGGAGCCTGGGCTGAGACAACCCAGGCTCCCAGCATCAAATCACCTATGTCCTCTCCATCAGCTCGATGCGGACGTTATCGGGCCCACGGACGAAGGCGATGCGCAGTCCAGGGCCGAAGTCCCTGGGCTCCATGTGGAAGGCCACACCACGCTTCTTCAGTTCGGCGGCGGCTTCATCCAGGTCGTCCACTTCTACCCCAAAATGGTCCTCGCCAAACCTGTCCATCGGACCGGCGGAGAGCCGCTCTCCGGGGCGAATCGGTCGAAGCAGGACCCT
>JAJYKO010000967.1 GCA_021788565.1 Chloroflexota bacterium | reverse complement strand
GGGCCCGCGCCTTTCGCAGCCCTGCGCTTCTCGACGCAGGGCCTACCTGTCCACCTGCCAGACTCCGAGCAGGGCTCTCGGTTCCTTCATCGGCATAGGCCCTCCTCTTGGTCGAGTCTATCGAGCGCCGACCCGGCGCCCACGATGATTCTCCCTCCACACGCTACCGATGTCAAGGGTTTTCCGCGATCCGAGATCGAGGACAGTGCCCCGCCAAACGCCTGCTGGCATCCTGGAGTGGGCGCGCCGTACCCGTCATTCCCGCGCCGTACCCGTCATTCCCGCGCAAGCGGGAATCCACGCTTCGGGTGTGGGCGATGGATCCCCGCTTCCGCGGGGATGACGATGAGTAGAGCCGGGATGACCATAGTTCCGACCTTGGCGTTTGTTTAAGCCGCCCTGGCCATCTCGGCTCCGCCCCCGACTATCGATATATAGCGTTGATCCGATTTACCCCCAGGAACCGTCCTCCACAGATCGTTGGGCGAGACGCCCAGCCCCGTGGCGAGACCCTCGATATCCTGCGGCGAGACGTACTTGCGCCGGCCGGACTCGAGAGCGCTGATGAGGGAGTGGCTCACCCCGCCCTTCTCAGCCAGGCGCTGCTGCGTCATTCCCCTGCCGACCCGAAGTTCCTTAACCTTTTGTCCCAACATTGTTGTCAAATCAGACTCCTTTTGGGAGGGGAACAGCCGGTCCGTTCCCGAGCCATTTTGATCATCTCTCGCGCGGAGCATCGCACTTTGAGTGCCAGGCCCGATTGCGCGGTATAGTGGCGTTCTACAGCCTCTACGGCTCCAAAGAATCGCTTCTCATGGATGTCGTCGAGCAGGCCGAGGTGCGCCTCCGTCAGGAAGTGCTGGCCGTCATCGACCTGCCGGGTCCGTCTCCCCGCGCGCGCCTCGTCGCAGTTCTGAAGAAGGCCTTCGCCCTCTCCAGAACCGTGCCCATCTTGCAAGTTTTCACCGGCGGGGATTTTGACCTGCTCTTCCGCTCGGGCGCAGCCCGAGCAGGTCGTGGGCGTGTTGTATCTGGTCGTGCTGGCGATCTTGCACGAGGACGATCTGAGCCGCGACGCCTTTGCCGGCAGTACCGATCTGCTTCTGGAACTGGTCGCGGCCTTCTGCCTGGGCGAGGGCGATGTCCAGCCTCAAGCGCCGATGGCACCCGCACCTCATTCCGAGGAAGGGAACTCTACAAGACGGCACCTATCAGCGCGGGGCTAGCGTTGGTTCAGCCTAACGCCAGCCCCGCTTCGGCAGCTACAGCTATGGGAGGGACACCCCTACCAGTAGCCGCCCATCATCCCGTATCCACCCCGGCCGTACCCGTTTCCCCACATCATCCCGGGACCCATGCCGAATCCGTAGCCGTATCCGCCCGGGCCGTATCCACCACTGAAGCCCTTCTGCTCCAGCATGGACTTCACGCTGGCTGCCTCGGCCTGCTGGGCCGCGTTCGCCTGATCGTGGGTCATATACCCGTACTGGACGCGCAGCTTCAGGAGGTCGATCTGGGGCGCCATGAGGGCATCAATCAGGGTCTGCTCGCTGACGTTCTTCTCGGAGGCCACGTCTGCCACGCTCTTGCCGCCCTGGAGCTCCTTCACCAGGTCGTTGGGGTTCATGCCAAGCTTATCGCCCAGGGTCTTCCACGTCGGGATCTGGGAGTAGTCGATATTGGCCTGAGCGCCGCTGCCGTAGCCGTAGCCCCACATGGGGCAGCCCCAACCATAACCTGGACCCGGAGCCGCCTGGCCGGCCGTAGCCGCCATCGCCGCCGGCACGATCACGGCTGCCATCGCTGCTGCCGCCGCAAGGGATACCAACAGTCGCTTCATCGCTCGCTTCCTCGCTTTCTCTTCGTCGGCCCGGAGGAGGTCCCCGAACCTGATGAGGGCATCATGGCAGCGAAATTTGAAGAAGCTGTGAAGAAGCTGTGGGAAAGTCGTGCGGCTTTGACTTGAGGTGAGAAGTTAGCCTCACCGCAAGACTGCTACCTGTACTTGCGTGCAACCCTCGCCACGTTCTCGAGGATGTCGGGTGTCACGATTGTCCGTCTCTCTCTTCAGCAATTGATCTGGACGAAGCTGGGCCAATTGTAGTGCGCCTCGCTGCCTTCGTCCAAGGCCGTGCTCGGCGGGTCCGGAGGCTTTCAGATTGCAGCACAAGAGGACGCGGCATAAGGCCGTCTTGCGGAGAGGGCGCATCGATGTGGCGGTCCGCCGAAAACGTGACCCGCGCGGGTCACGTTTTCGGCAGCGTGAAGGAGAAGCAACTGCCCTTGCCTGGCTCGCTCTCCACCCAGATCCTTCCGCCGTGAGCCTCCACTATTAGCCGGGCAATGTAGAGCCCGAGGCCCAGTCCATGTGCCTTCCTCCCCGTCGCTGATTGCAGGCGCACGTACCTCTCGAAGACAGCCGGCAGTTCTCCTGGAGCGATGCCGATCCCGCGGTCTGCCACCGACACGACTATCTCACCTGCGCCTTCCTCCATCGTAACAACGATGGGCGTCCCGTCTTCGGAGTACTTCAGCGCGTTGCCAATCAGGTTCACGACCACCCGCTCGATCTGCTCCGGATCCGCCAGGACCTCCGGCACCTGTTGAGCGGCCTGGAGAACCACGCGATCCCTGTCCTCTACCCCGATTGACCGCTCCACGATGCCCTCGAGCAGCACCGCGATGTCCGTTGCCTTCCTGTTCAAGGCCAGCCGCCCCGACTCCAGCCATAGCGACTCCGCCAGGTCGCGCAGCATGCCGCTCAGGCGATCAGCATTGGTCTTGATCGTATCTAACCCCTCGGCTATTCTGGCATCCGAGCAGTCTCGCCGGTGTATTCGCTTGAGCAGCTGTGCATGTCCGCTGATGACGGTGACCGGCTGCCCAAGGTCGTGGGAGATGGCGCGGAGGAAGTCCTCTCGCTCCTGCTCGGCAGCTTTGCGGTCCGTGATGTCCTGGACGAAGCAGACCCACTTGATCGGCTCTCGATCCAGAATCGCGATGCCAATGAGAATAGGCACGCGGGTGCCGTCCTTTCGGAAGTATTCCTTCTCGAAGGGCTTGCTCCGACCCGTGTCCAACAGTTCCTGCAAGGCGCGCTC
>JAJYKO010000966.1 GCA_021788565.1 Chloroflexota bacterium | reverse complement strand
TGTGGCACCGAAGCGCGTGCTGGTGGTGGGCGCGGGCCCTGGAGGACTGGAAGCCGCCAGGACGGCAGCCCTGCGTGGCCACCATGTGACAATATCGGACCAGGCCGATTACTTGGGCGGCATGGCTGCCCTGGGCTGCAGGCCGCCCTCCAAGGCTGAGCTGAAGAACGTCGTGGAATTCTACGAAGGGGAGATGCGCCGGAGGGGCGTGAAGGTCAGGCTGGGGGAGCCAGCGACGGCGGAGTGGGTAAGCAAGGAGGCTCCGGACGCAGTTGTGGTTGCGACTGGGTCAGTGCCGGTGGTGCCCGCCATTCCGGGTATCGATGTGCAGAACGTCGTCCACGCGCGGGACGTGCTCGCCGAAAAGGTCAGCATCGGCCGAAGCGCGGTGGTGGTAGGGGGTGGAGATGTCGGCTGCGAGACAGCCGAGTACTTGCGCGCCCGAGGGCTCGAGGTGACTGTGCTCGAGATGCTGGGGGAGTTCGCGGTGGATCTGGAGCCAGGGACTCGCCGGATGTTTCTTGCACGACTCCAGTCCATGGACGTGAAGATGATCAGCAATGCCCGAGTAGTGCACATCGAGGCATCAAGGGTTACCTACGTGGACGGCAAAGGTCGGGAAAATGCCGTGGAAGGCGAGATGATCGTGTTGGCACTGGGAGCCCGACCGAACGCTGCCCTGATAGAACACTTGAAGCCATTAGGAGTGCCGATGGTGGCCGTTGGCGACTGTCTGGAGCCGCGAAGGATCCCCGAGGCCATCTACGAAGGAGCGCTGGCGGGAAGGCAAGTCTGAGCGGCTGCACGAGGGCGGAGTCGGAGGCGCGTCCGCACCCGCGGGGTTATAAGCCCCTCGCGACGGTCTACCAACTCCACCGGGCGTCGCTCAAGAACTGGGAGGGAGAACCCACATGGTAACTGCCGCATTTGCTCGCTTCTCGGCGGGCCTGACTTACGACGATCTCCCGGAGGATGCCCGAGTAGCGGTCCGACGGGTTCTGCTCGACTGGCTAGGCAGCGTGTACGCCGGGGCTGCCACCAGCACAGGGCAGATCGTTCGCGACGTGGTGACGGAGGCTGGTGGCAGCCCCGAGGCCTCTCTCATCGGCTTCGGCAACAGGAGCTCTGCCCTTAACGCCGCCCTGGTCAACGGCGCCAGTTCCCACATCGTCGAGTTCGACGACATATACCGGGAGGCGATCTACCACCCTGGGGCGCCCACCATCGCGGCTGCCTTCGCCGTCGCCGAGAAGCTCGGGGCCGACGGCAGGAGGCTGGCCGCCGCCATCGCCGCGGGCTACGACGTGGGCAACCGCATCGGGGCCGCGATCCAGCCCGCCCACTACCGTTTCTGGCACACCACGGGCACCGTGGGCACCTTCGGGGCCGCTGCCGCGGCTGGGAACCTGCTGGGTCTCAGCGAGGAAAAGATGACCTGGGCCTTCGGCAGTGCCGGCAGCCAGGCCGCGGGGCTCTGGCAGTTCCTGGAGGACGGCCAGACCATGACCAAGCCCCTGCACGCTGGCAAGGCCGCGGCGAACGGGGTGCTGGCCGCGCTCCTGGCAAAGAAGGGCTTCAACGGGGCCACCCGCATCCTCGAGGGCGAGAAGGGCTTCGCGGCGGCCACGTCCGCCAACTGGGACTTCGAGAGAGTGCTCTCCACGCTCGGCAGCCACTTCACCGTGGTGGACACCACCTTCAAAGCCTACGCCTCGTGCGGCCACACCCATCCCTCCATCGACGCCACGAAGGCCATCGTCGCGGCGCACGGCGTAAGGGCGGGGGATGTGGAGAAGGTGAAGATCCGCACCTACGATCAAGCCTACACGGTCTGCCACAACCCGTCTCCCCAGACGACCTACCAGGCCAAGTTCAGCATCCCCTACACCGTGGCTATCACCCTGCGCTTCGGCCGGGTTGGTACCGGGGAGTTCGCCCAGGAGCGGATCGGAGACACGGAGACGGCGGACCTGATGAGGCGGATCGAGGTGGAGCCGGATCCCGAACTGACCGCGCTGGTACCGGGGCGGCGACCCTCGGTCGTCCAGATAGTCCTGAAAGACGGACGTAGCTTCACCCAGCGGGAGGACTTCCGCAAGGGAGACCCGGAGAACCCTCCGACTCAGCAGGAGCTGGAGGACAAGTTCCGCGACCTTGCCTCGGCCACCCTCTCCCCTGAGGAAGCGGCATACGCCATCGAGGCTGTCGCCCGGCTGGAACACGTCGAGGATGTCTCGACGCTTCTTCGGCGGTGACGAACCCGGAACACGCGATGCTGATCGGCGCCAGGCAATCGCAGAAAGACGAATGTCGATGAGTCGAGTGTCAGATGAAGTCGTGGCAAGGGAGAGAGAGCGTGCTCTTCGCATTCTCGCCGTCGTCCGCGCCCACGGCGCTCGTTTCTACAGGGAGTACATGTCGATTCGAGAGTCGCCAACTCAGGACGATGCCTACAAGGCGGTCCTCCCGGTAGGTACCCACGTATTTGGGCCAACAGGCTTTGTGGCGCCAGGCGCCCTGGCGACCCTTGCGGACGTCGCGCTCGCCAGCTCCATCAGGCCCCATATCAGACAGCGAGCCCGAACCGTCACCGTCGGGCTCACTATGCAGTTCATTTCCGACAGGCCGACGCAGGCTGTCCACGCCCGGGCTGAGATCTGCGCTGTGGACAGCCACATGGGCCTCTCCCAGTGCCGGCTGACGGACGATCAAGGTGGCTTGCTGGCGCTCGCGACGGGCTTGTTCGCCATCCGGCCTGTCCCAGACGCTGCTCCCTGGCTCCCATACTCGCGAGACGCCGCTATCGCGCACTCCTCCGTTCCCCCGCTCGATCCCAGCGAATTGGATGCGGAAGAGCGGTGGCTCCTGGGGCACTTGGAGAACAGCCTTCGAAGCGACGGCCCGGACGGCCCCTATGCCAACTACCTCGGGATCGAGTGGCAGGCCCGCGGGATGGGCCGATCTGAGGGAATCTGGCGCCTGAGATCACATGTTTGGAACAGGGTCACCCATGTGCACGGCGGGGCGATGTTTGGAGGGCTGGCCGCCGTGGCTCTCGCTTGCCTTCCGGACAGCACAAAGGTGCGAGTTGCAGAACAGCACGTG
>JAJYKO010000965.1 GCA_021788565.1 Chloroflexota bacterium | reverse complement strand
CAGCAGTTGGCCGGGCGATGGGCGCAGCTCATCCAGGCATTTACCGGGGGAGACTCGGGTATCACCCAGAGCCTCAATCGAATGTGGACCGGCGAGTGGCAGAGCCCCTTCCCCAAGCCGTACAACGAGGAGGAAGGCGCTTACATAGAGCGTGCACTGGAGATCTACCGGGGCAAGTCATCCTCTGGTAAGGCGAGTTGATCTCTCTTCGAGTCTCTGTCCTGTGGTGGCCGCATGTGGCCCCACAGGACGGGGGATCAGACGCTATAATCTGATTCGCGTTTGCTAGACATGATCGAGCCGGTGCGGAGACCCGGCATACGGGGATGACGCGCAGTTGCCACGAGTCGTCGAGCAAGCCGCATCTTCGGAGGTGTAACCATGGAGAGAGTGATCCTTCCGGACTGCTGTGAGGATTGGATCCTGGCATATGGCGCCTACTACAGCCACGGCGCCGAGTTTGAATGCATCGAGTGCGGCACGCCGTGGCGCAAGCTGGAAGCCGCTCGCTTTCAGGAGGTCGGCAGCGGGCGCGTCTGGGCGGAGCGCGCCCGAGAGGCCGAGGGGCAGCAGTTCCGGTACCTGGAGGCCGAAGGTGGGCAGGGTGCCCTCACCAATCGCTGCTGCGCGAAGCTGATCCTGGGCTACGGCGAGCGTATCAGGGACGGCAAGCAGTTCACATGTCCGATCTGCGGCTCTGAATGGAAGAAGGAGACAGTCCAGCACCGATCAGGCATGCTGGTCCCCGCGTACACGAATGCCTCGCGGGGTTTGACCATCGCCGTTCAAAAGGGCCGGGGACGCGACTTCCTGGTACTGGTGGAGGAATACCGTCCACCTGTGTATGAGTAGGGTAATGGACCCTTTCAGCTCATATGGAAGCCGCCATCGACATTCAGGGTCTGACCCGTGATGTAACTCGCGGCGGGAGAGACCAGAAATGCGACCGCATCGGCCACATCTTCCGCGGTTTCCAGCCGTCCAAGAGGGATCTGCTGCAGCCGCTGGCGGGTGTACTCTCCCTCTGCCAGCCCATATTCCTCTGTCATCTGCCGGTCCAACTGCTGCCACAGCGGTGTATCGACGATGCCCGGGCATATGGCATTAACGGTAACGCCCTTCGGCGCGAGGGCAAGGGCCATGGAGCGCGTTATGGATATCACCGCTGCTTTGCTGGCTGCGTAATGAGCTTGATTGGATCTGCCAGCTCGTCCGGCGACGGAGGAGATGTTCACTATTGCGCCCTTTCCCTGCGTTACCATCTGCCTGGCCACCATCTGGTTCGTGAAGAATAATCCCTTGGCGTTTATCCCGAGGACCCGGTCCCAATCCTCCTCCGTGATATCCAGGATATCCTTGATCTGACCTACCCCCGCACAGGCTACAAGGATGTCGATCTTACCGAACCGAGCCACCACTGTCTCCGCCATCGCCCGCAACTGGCTGGGAACGCTGACGTCCACCTGCACGTCCATAGACTGAGGACCTAACCGACGCACCTCTTCGGCTACCGATCGAGCAGTCTCGGGGTTCATATCGGCAACTACGACGTTGGCCCCACTTCCGGCCAGTCGGAGGGCTACCGCCTTGCCAATGCCCTGGCCAGCTCCGGTCACCAGCGCAACTCGGCCGCCGAGCGTCACAGAATTCTCCACATTGGTCATCCGCTCTCACCTCCGATCACGAGATATGTGCATGTGCCCTGGAACCGCGGGCGCCGGCCTTAATAGTATGTCGGTCGGTATCGAACCGTTACCGGTCCACTCGCTCCAAGGAGTAGAACCGTGTGGCGTTTCCCTCCATCACCAGCGCCAGCTCGGCTTGACCGAGGTCGCCCAGGCATTCCTGGAGGGCCTCGAACACGCGGGCATACGACCCAGCCAGCAGGCACACTGGCCAGTCGCTTCCGAACATCACCCGCTCCACTCCGAACAACTCCAGCACTTTGTCCACGTACGGCTTCAGGTCAGACGGTTTCCACATCTGCCAGTCGGCTTCAGTCACCATGCCCGAGAGCTTGCACATCACCTGCGGGAACCTCGCGGCCCTGGCCATGGCGGCTGCCCAGTCGTCGTACTGTCGGGCATCGATTCGCGGCTTCCCGATGTGGTCGATGACGAGAGACAACTCCGGCAGGAGCTCTGCCAAGCGAGGGATATACGGCCAGTTCGGCTCCTTGACCAGAAGCTCGTACGGTATTCGCCGGGCAGCCAACAGGTGAAGTCCCCGCAGTATCTCAGGGCGCACGATCCACCCCGGGTCCGGCTCATCGTGCCACTGGTGGCGCGCCCCCTTGAACTTTGGGTGGCGCTGTAGCTCGTCCAGCGACTCGTCGAGGTCTGGCGCCGTCAGATCCACCCAGCCTACCACGGCACCAACCCAAGGGTGGGATTCGGCTATCCGGAGAAAGTCTCGCGTGTTCTCTATGGACGAGTACGTCTGGACTAACACCGTCTGCTGGACTCCCACCTCGTTGATGACGGGTTCCAGATCCTCGGGCGTGTAGTCGTGGTGGAGGAGCTCCATCTCGGGAGGCAACTTCAGTATCTCGAAGACTTTCCCCTGCCAGAAATGTTGATGGGCATCGACAACTTCCATTTGTGCCTACTCCCAGGCCCGAGTCCGCTATAGCCGTATTTCCAGTCCCCATAATCGGGACCAGCACATGTTAGTTGCTCCCTCCGCTGTCCGCAAGCAAGTTGCGGCTGCACTTCTCGCGAGTCTCCTGCCTATGGAACCCAAGCTAAAAGATTGATGATCCCTTGACAGCGAGGTTCCACGTCCCCATAATCGGGACCTGCGGATTCTGGTGGTCTCCTGACCTGTTGGTAGGCGGTAGGTAGTACCCCTTTCGCCGTAGCCGCCTGCCTCCTACCTGCACCGCCGACCTATGCTTTGGCCGCGGGCCGCTGGAACGACAATTGCACCTAACCTGTTTGGCGCTCGACGTGTCGCGTCTTGCATCTTCAGCCGGAGAGATCGGGCTCGACTATCTCTCTTTGAGCCTCCCGGCAAAGTTGTCCTTGAGTTGAACTGATGCGACCCTCTCGCTCCATGCCGAAGTGCAAATGACTGATGTCAAGGATCGTGGAACAGACGTACTCG
>JAJYKO010000964.1 GCA_021788565.1 Chloroflexota bacterium | reverse complement strand
GGCCTTCTCGGACTGTTCACCCTCGACGCGGTGGCCGGCTGGTTACTGGCCCGGGGCAAGGTTCCGATCCATCTGCTCGTGGTGACCCTTGCCGTCACTGCAGCAGCTTGTGTTAACCCCCACGGACCGGCGATCCTCCGCTATCCGTTCGACTACTATCTGCAGGGACACAATCCGTCCTTCGCGGTGGTCACCGAGTTCCAGTCGCCCGATTTCCACCAGCCGCTCTACCTGGCCTTTGCCGCGAGCATCCTGCTGCTGGCGGTGCTGCCGCGGCCCCTCGACAGGCGCACCGCCCTGGAGGCGGCGCTTGTGGCCGTTTTCACTCTCGAGGCGTTGATTTCGGTGCGCCAAATAGCCGACTACGTCATAGTGATCCCGCCGCTGCTCGTGCTGAGGCTGCGCGACCGTTTCGTTCTTGCTCGCGAGCTTCCCGCGCCCTCACTGCCCTGGCTATTAGTCGGCCTCAACTGGCTGCTCCTCTTCGGCGTCGTGGCTGGGGGAGTCGCGTACGCATCCCAGCCGGCTGTGTCTCGGCATCTGCAGCTAGGGAGAGAGCCGATCACGCGCTCGTTCCCTGTAGCCGGCGCCCGGTTCATAGAGGATAATGGCCTGCCCGGACCCGTGTTCAACGAGCAGACCTGGGGCGGGTACCTAATCTATGAATGGTATCCCCATCGTCGGGTCTTCATCGACGGGCGCGTGGACATGTACGGCGAGACGGTCGCGCGAGACTACATGGACGTCGTTTCCCTCAGGCCTGATTGGCAAAATGTACTAGATAGGTATGGCGTGCGTACTGTCCTCATCGAGAAGGATTCCCCCCTCGCGACGCTGTTGCTTACCTCCAGCGAATGGCGGCGCGTGTTTCAGGGGGATGTGGAGAGCGTATTTGTGAGAAGATAGAGTCGGCGATAGCTGGCTCTTGAAGGCTACGCTCCGGGTGAAAGATCAAGTGGGCTCACGCGAAGCAAGATTCGGGAGAGCAGAGTGACATCCCTGGACTCGCCAACCGTGCCGGTGGAGGCGCCACCGTCCCGCCATGCGCTCGGGAACTTAATTTGGTCACCGTCACGCGCGGCGCGTTTGCTGAGGCGCGTCAATGTCTCGCTGTTGTTTCTGTGCGGACTATGGGTTGAGGCTACTCAGCCGGTAGCATCGTTGCAGCGGCCCGTGCTGTACGGCATGAAGGACTTTCTCCAAGATTACGATCTTGCCCGGGCAATCATTCAACATATGGACCCTTACCTTCCTATCTCTGCCCTAGCGCAGCGTGTCCTCGGGGTGACGCTCAGTCCGCCCCTTCTGCTTCCAACACCCCACCCTCCAACCCTGGGCCTGCTTCTCCTTCCCATTACCGTCCTGGACTATCCTGCCGCGGCTGCCCTCTGGCTTGTCTTCGAAACGGCCTGCCTGGTGATCTCGATCTACCTCCTTGGCCGCAACGTAGGCGTACGGCTCGGGATCCTGGCCACGCTGGTCATCGCGACGATAGCCGTGGCATGGTTTCCCGTGTCGCATGAGCTCGTGCTTGGGCAGCTAACGCTGCCGATCCTGCTCCTGCTCGTCGCCGCGGAACGCTTGCTTCAGTCAGGCCGGCGGACTGTAGGCGGCGCCCTTATTGGGCTTTCCATCCTACTGAAGCCCATCGCGTGGCCCGTTCTGCTGATATTCGTCGTCCGAAGGAGCTGGCGCCCCCTGGCTGGCGCCCTCCCTACCATTCTTGCCGGGGCCGCGGCAGCCGTGGCAGCGATCGGTTTCGGCGGGGTCTTCGCATATGCTACCCAGGTGCTTCCATCGGTAGCACGCGCGTACCATGCTGCTGACCGAAATATCTCATTATGGACCGTCGGGTGGAGAGTTTTCGAGGGAATGGGCTCGCCCGTCATGCCGGAGATGAGCGCGCCCCCGCTGATTCAGTCGCCCGTGGCGGCCTCGGTCGTCTCGGCGGGGTTGCCGGTGGTAATACTGGTTGCCGCCCTGGTAGCCATCCGGAAGCGGAGCGAAGCCACGTCCTTCGGGCTGATGCTGTGCGTTGCCGTCCTGATAAGCCCGATCTCCTGGATCCAAGACCTCATTCTCGTCCTCATCCCGGTGGTAGGGGTGGGAGCCTGGCTGCTGCGCCACAACCTACCGTCGCGCCAGACTAATTTCGCGCTGTTGGTGGCGGTAATGTTGGTTCTCGGAGACGACTGGACCAGGCTGGCGTTCCTCGTAGGGGAAATCACTGCGTTCAACAGCACGGGGCTGATTCCCTTCGCCCCGGCGCTCCTCAACCTGGGTCCAGCCGTGGCGGTCGGGGCCCTGGCTAGCCTCCTGATTGTGCTGCCCGACGCTCCGGCTGAGGTTCGAGACGAGTAGAACCGATGCGCCGGGCAGACTGAGGACCACTACAGTGCCAAGATTTGCGCCACGTTGGATACAACGACGACGGCGAGCAGAACGTTTGTCACAGTGACGGCGTGCCACAGCTTGGGGTACCGGCCGCCAAGAAGACAGATCACGAGGACCACCGCGGCCACAACCCCGAACTTGGCGCCCACAAACGCCAGCTGTCCGCCGTCCGCCAGCAACCTTGCCGGGATCGGATTTCCCTCAGGTATCCCACCGGCGAGGCCGATGTGGGTAGAGATGGCGTCGCCTAGATTCAGGTCCACCGCGGCCAGCAATCCCACCCTATGCCGGTTGAGACCATCAATTATCATTGCCAGCATGTTGCCGAGCGTGGGACCTACTATGCTTGCACTGTTGAGACTCATGCTACTACCTTCTTCACATTCTGTGCCAGGCGTGGCCATCTACGGCCCGCGGCCGCCTTTGTGTGAGGCAGAGGCAATCTAGTTGTCGGGGGTCCCTTGCGGCAATGGCCTAAAGGTACTAATTCGGGGCACCTCGGCGTTTGAGGAACGCTACGACTCCGGATTCCCTCATGGCGTCGCGGACCCTCTGGACGCGCCGCGGCTGACAGGTGGGGTCGGTGCTTGGTTCGCAAGCATCGGATGCCCGAGGAGGAGCGTCCCGAGGGCGACGAGCAAATACGGCCCGAAGAGCCAGCGAAGCTGGAGAAACGGCACGAGCGCAACGGACAGCAGGAGACCTCCCATAAGC
>JAJYKO010000963.1 GCA_021788565.1 Chloroflexota bacterium | reverse complement strand
ATCCCGCGAAAACGCGAGCACGGCTTCCTGAAGCGAATGAGCACCAAAGACGGACGCAGGGTCCTCAAGATGAGGCGGCTTCGCGGGCGCAAGAGGTTGACCGTCGTATAGGCATCCCGATGGCGGTAGCGTGGTCTGCGCATCTCCCCATGCAACGACGGCACCGTCTTAGAAAGAGCGCAGAATTCCAGCGGGTGCGAGCCCTGAAGCAGTCTTGGGCCCACCCGCTGCTGGTGTTATATGTAGCGCCGAACAACCTGGATGTAACGCGCGTCGGTATCTCGGTCACGAAGCGGCTCGGCAAGGCGGTCGCGAGGAATCGGGTGAAACGGCTGATCAGGGAGGCCGTCAGGGGCTTCCTTCCGATTATCCTCCCCGGCCGTGATCTGGTCTTCGTGGCCAGGGGAGCCGCGGCCGAAGCCGGGTACCTTCAGGTGCGCGAGGCGGTAGAGAGGCTGCTCGGGCGCGCCCGGCTTATCTCGCGCTCGCCCACGGTGCCCAAGGAAGGCGGTCAGAGCGGAGATGAAATGGATAGCGTTACTTCCGATTAGGCTGTATCAGTTGACGCTTTCGCATATGCTGCCGGCGGCCTGCCGGTTCGAGCCAACCTGCTCCCACTACGGATACGAGGCCATAGACAAGTATGGTCTCGTCAAGGGCGGGTGGCTCGCCGCGAAGCGGCTAGCACGGTGCCAGCCCTTCAACCCCGGCGGCTACGATCCGGTGCCGTGATAGAGTGTTGGATGTCCGGTTTGAGTGCGGAGTCGTGACAGCTGAAGGCCGATTGCTGAGGGCTGACGGCTGATAGCTGATCTGGAGGAACTTGTTTGACCGAACTCTGGAACTCGATAATCGTTGGACCGCTGGAGGGTTTGCTGACGGGGCTGTACGGCTTCCTAGGTAGCTACGGCCTCGCCATCATCATCCTTACCATAGCGATAAAGCTGATAACCTTCCCGCTGACCTACCAGCAGATCCGCTCCGCGAAGTCGATGCGCGAGGTGCAGCCCCTGCTGGAAGAGGCAAAGCGTCGCTACGGCAAGGACAAGGAGAAGCTCACCCAGGAGACTATGCGGATCTACAAGGAGAACGGGGTGAATCCGGCCATGGGCTGCCTGCCGATGGTGATCCAGATGCCCATATGGTTCGGACTCTACTCGGCGCTGCGAAACCTGGCCGAGACCGCCTCGGGTTTCAGCCAGGGCTTTCTGTGGCTGCCCAGCCTGGCTCTGCCGGATCACACCTACATCCTGGTAGGCCTCACGATCATCACTCAGTTCGTCGTCCAGAGGATGATGACGATGCCGAGCACGGACCCGCAGCAGCAGACAATGAACAAGGTGATGATGTTCATGCCCCTGACCTTCGGCTTCGTCGCGGTCAACGTCCCATCGGGGCTCGCCCTCTACTGGGTGACCACCAACCTGTTCACATTCTTCCAGCAGCTTTTCACCACAGGTTGGGGAGACCTGCTACCCAATAGATCCAAGGCTCCGGCTGCGCCCCCCGCCCGTCCGAAGACCTCCGACGACGAAGGTCCGGGCGCCGAAGAAGCGACCGTAGCGCCGACCCAGACCAAAGCGTTGAAGAGCGCCAGGCAGAAGAAGCAGGCCGGCGCCAAGCCTCCCAGGGAGGAAAAGAGAGCCAATGGAAAGCGTTGAGGTGAGCGCCAAAACCGTCGAGGAAGCAGTCCAGCAAGCGCTCACAAGGCTGGGTAGAAGCCGTGACGAGGTAGAAGTAACCGTTCTTAGCGAAGGACACAGACGCATTCTCGGCTTCGTCCGAGGAGAAAACGCTCGAGTGAAGGTCAGCGTGCTGGATCCCGGGGCCTCCACTCCACCCAGGCCAGTCGCGCCACGACCCGCGACCCCGAGGCCGGTTTCGCGCCCGGCGGCATCGCCCCCGCCCGCATCCGAATCAGGGCCGATCAAGATCGAGGGGCCGGCTGCTGTGGCCAAGGACACCATGGAGGAACTCCTGGACAACATGGGCATCAACGCCGTGGTGATGGCCAGGGGTGGCTCTGGAGACGACGACTCGCCAATTCTTCTGGACATCGTCGGCGAAGACCTTGGTATCCTCATTGGCCGGCGCGGCGAGACGCTCTCCTCCTTGCAGTTCCTGTTGAACCTGATGGTGGGCAAACGGCTCAACTCCTGGGTCCGTGTGCTGATCGACGTGGAGGGTTACCGGGCCCGTCGGGAGGAATCTCTCCGGAGTCTCGCGACGCGCGTTGCCGACAGGGTTCGCCGAACCGGCCAGACCATGGCGCTGGAACCCATGCCCCCCAACGAGCGGCGGATAGTCCACATGACGCTGCAGGGGAACCCGTACGTGACCACCGAGAGCAGTGGGTACGGCGAAGACCGAAGAGTCAACGTCATGCCGCGCTCCAGATCGTGACGGGGACAGGGGGCGGGGGACTGGGGACGGGAAGAACAGGCCAACCTCTCCTAATCCCCTGACCTCTCTTCCCCGTCCCCGGTGATCCCTGACCATGCTGGACTACCTTGCCATCGGGCACGTGACTGTCGACCGGTTGCCAACGAACATAGAGCCTGGCGGCGCTGTGACCTACGCCACGACCACCGCGGTGCGGCTCGGTTTGAAGGCAGGACTCCTCACCTGTGCAGGCGAGGAGTTGGATTGGTCCTTCCATTTGCCGGCCGTAGAGATAGTTCGAGTCCCATCGCTCACCTCCACGTCCTTCGAAAACCGCTACGAAGCTGGCCGGAGAGTCCAGCACCTGCTATCGCTGGCAGATACAATCCAGACGGAATCGGTGCCTGGCACCTGGAGGAGGACTCCTATCGTCCACCTGGGGCCCGTAGCCCACGAGGTGGACAGCTCCTTCCCGGGGCTCTTCCCGAACTCGCTGGTTTGCCTGACGCCTCAGGGGCTGCTGCGTCGGTGGGACGGCGAAGGAATGGTGAGCCACGGCAAATGGACGGAAGACACGTCGCTGCTGGAGGGCTGCGGCGTTGTCGTCTTCAGCGATGAAGACCTGGCCGGTGATGCCGGCTTCCTGGCCTTGAGCATCGAACAGGTGCCGCTCGTGCTGCTTACTCACGGAGCGCGAGGGGCGACACTCTTCCATAGCAGACAGAC